>CAJBPB010000257.1 GCA_903957365.1 uncultured Bacteroidota bacterium | reverse complement strand
TTGGGAATATTACATATAATAAGAAATTAATAATTCAATAAAACAAAACTATTGCAAACAAAGCGTTTGTACGATGCAGGTTTATGGTGGTTTGGAGGATTCATGTCTTTCAATTCAATTGGTAGCAGCGGAAAGCTGAGTGTTTCAAAATCTCCAGCTGGTAAATGCCCGACTATAAATACTGCTCTCCGGCACATCAGATTAATATGTAGTCAGAATCCGGCCAAACGACTTATTGCTGCCAATAATTGACTAAATTTGTGGATTATACCTGATTTATGATCAAACCGGATTTTACAATTGAAGACTTCAACGCGATGAATAAAAACACGTTGATGGAGCAACTAGGCATCGAGTATCTCGAAGTTAAAAATGGTTTTGTGCATGCACGTATGCCAGTGAATGAAAAAACCAGACAACCCATGGGAATTCTGCATGGTGGAAGTAGTCTGGCACTTGCCGAAACATTGGGCAGTCTGGGGTCTGCATTCATTGTTGATCTTGAGAAAAATGATGTCCGTGGCTCACACATGAGCGCCAATCATCTGCGTGCTGCTAAGGCTGGATGGGTATATGCAAAGGCCGTTATCATTCACCGTGGAAGAAATACCCATGTTTGGAATATTGATATTCTGGACGAGGCTGAACAATTGGTTTCGACATGCAGACTGACCAATTTCATCATCCCGAAAGAAAGTAAAAAAAGGATCAGCGAGTAAGTTGATTGGAGGTTTTAAATATGCTGTTAACAGAAATAATCAATACCTGTTTCACAAACAATCTACCTTTTGTAAGTTATAGAATACCAGGGACTAATGATCCAATTTTAATGACAGGTGGATCTTTTACTTCAGAAAACAAAATACCTGAAGGCCTAAAACAACAATTTGTTCTGGCTCCGTTTGATACTGAAAACAACCCTGTTCAATACTTTAATCCTGAAAATATAGTTTCAGGCTGGGAAGTCGACCTTCCAACTGATGAGAAATGGAGAATACCGGATTTCATTTCACTGGAAGTACCTGTCATTACCGATTTTGAATCCTACCAATTACAGGCTGAAAAACTGATCGGTGCAATGAAATTGCATGAAGTTGAAAAAATTGTATTATCACGTGTTTTGCAATATCAACTGAAAGAAGAAATTCGTGGAGGTAATATTTTTGAAATTGCCTGTAAAAAATATCCTGACGCTTTTGTTTACATACTCAACGACGGCCATGGTCAGATTTGGATGGGAGCAACACCCGAAACCTTGATCCACGTAAGTTCAGGAAAAGGATCGACCATGTCATTGGCAGGCACTCAAGCTATTGGAAATCAATCTTTAGAAAATATTCGTTGGGAAGAAAAAGAGCAAAAAGAACATCAGTTTGTAACCGATTATATTCAGGAATCGTTACAGAAAACTTCAGTTGAAAATCTGATTGTTGGAGAAACAATTTCTGTTCAGGCAGGAAAAATGGCACATTTGAAAACAAATTTCTCGTTTAAAGTTCCTGAAAAACAAAGCGTTTTAAACATCGCACTGGCTTTGCATCCAACACCTGCGGTTTGTGGAATGCCACAACAGTTATCATTCCGTATGATTAATACCACCGAAAAACATACGCGTAATTACTATACCGGTTTTTTGGGAATACGCGACAGAAATGAAAACTGTGCATTTTATGTTAATCTTCGTTGCATGCAAATTATTCAAGATAAGGCATTTATTTATGTTGGGGGCGGACTTACCGCACAATCAGATCCATTGAAAGAATGGAACGAAACCGAGTTAAAAGCCGGAACAATGCTTTCTCTTTTCGGTGAATGATTGATTTAAATTGCGCATCATTAAATAAAAAAGAATTTTAACCTTAAACAATTAGTCAGGCTTGATTGGCGTTTTTAAAGAATTAATTAGTGTCTGTCCATAAAGTCGAGAGTTTGATTCAGAATGTTCGAGTTCAAGGTTTCGATGAGCTGAAAATCAGGAGTGTACTGAGGTACATGACTGATTTGAAGATCGAGAATAACGAAAAAATCGGACATTATGGACAAACTAATTAAATCAATCCGGATTTAACATGCAATACCG
>CAJBPB010000256.1 GCA_903957365.1 uncultured Bacteroidota bacterium | reverse complement strand
ATTGTATTAGTATTGTTTAATTTAGGTAATCAGGCACGGTTTTAGTAGTAAATTCCTAAACATAAATTATCATTATGAGAAAACTTCCAGGTATTTGTTAGGTTCTGATGTGTAACTTTCATCTTTTTGTAATCATCCTCAGTAATAATATGTTTTAGATCCAGACTTTTTTCAGCCTCATTAATTCTTTCAACAATCTTCTTATTAAAAACTTCACCTGCATTCAATAGACTGGCACCTGCCCAAACGACATACTCTCTTGGTAATGAGATCGATACCTGATAATCATTAAAATCATTATAAAATTCCACGCTTCCGTTGTAAGAAATCATATCCCAGCCATCCATATCATCATAAACAGCAATCTGTGGGTACCAATAAGCAATAAACCAGGTACTATCATTGTATTTTCCCATACGGATCGGCCTTTTGGAAGGAATAGACATCTCCCAGTTTAGATTTATGCTAACAGAATCTTTAGGTAATAGCTTACTGTTAAGTTTCGAAATAAGCTTGGTGCCCTGACGTAAGTTCTTTTCTTTATTTGATAAATCGGTTTCTATATTATTTATAATCAATTTTTTAATAATTGTACCCTTTGTAATATCCATACCGCTTAAATCCCAATCTCTGCTATTTCCTTCGCGGTAAATATCCTGATAGAGATTAAAAATAATCCGGTCAAGCGTATCAGGACTATTATTAAAATAAACAATGGTTTCTGTTCCGCTCAAAACAGCAGTTAAAGGATCTATCTCAGCATTAATAGAATAATGTGATTTGTTTTGCCAATAATTAGGACCAGGAACACCTTTGAAGGTACGGGTCTGGTTCTCGACTGCTTCCTGAAAGTTGCGTGAAATAAAACGATGCGCTGTTTGAGCTTTTGAGCCAAATTGACAAAGGATTATAAAAACAAGTATTAGTGCTGAATTTCTGATCATATTTCTTAGTTTTTTGGAAGGGTAAAAATACAGATTAATTTGAGGTGATAGAGATTGGTTGGTTTTATTAACTTAAAAAGCCAGACAATAAATAAGTCAGTTTTAAAGGATAAATTTTTCCATAAAACTGTTAATTCCCAATTGTTTAATATTTAATTTTGTATGAACAGAAACCTTTATTTCTTCTTGTTAACGAAATCCATTTTAAATGCATTTTACCAATACCAGAATTGATTGAAAGAACTTTTTTGGTTTGAAATTATGCCGATTGTAAACAGATGTTAATGCTTCAATGAAAATAAAGTATGATAAAAACAAAAAAACGAACCTATGGAAATTACACAACATAATGCAATGGAGATAGGTGTTGCTAAAACGGATGAAGTACCTGAAGCATTTGCGGTTTTAGAACAAGGGATTCATGCAGCACTTGAAACCTATTCGAATGTTCACCGCGGAAGCGGGCACAATTCCATGGTAACGACCCATTTATACGAACATGCCAGAGTTATTGTCCTCGATTATCTGGGACTGAATAAACCCGATTATATTGTTATTTTTTGCACAGCCAGAAGGGCAAAAGTGCTGAAAACACAACTTGATCCAAAAATTTATCAATGCATTTCAAGCAAGGAATTTGGCTTATCACTGGGTGTCAATGCATTGGCTATTCAACGAAAAGCCTTACCCAAAGGCATTCCTTTTCAAACCGGTGGCGGAACAACGAGGCTTGTTTCCCGTGACTGGGTTATCTGGGCTGATGCGCCAGACAGGTTCGAGGCCGGTACTCCGGCCATCATCAATGTCATTGCATTTGCCAAAGCGCTTCGTTTAATGGGGCAATATGGAAAGGATGTATTCCGAAATCCATCAGCTGAAAAGCTGGAAGCTGCTGAGATTCTCTATCATGACGAATTGAATAATTATGCTGGGCAGGAATTGTTCGATAAACTAAGGAGGACGCTTATAGGACGTGGCGTTCAGGTACCAACAGCAGCTGGTGCCCTACCCTATATCAATTTAGACAATAGTGCCAGCACACCCACATTCGAACCGATCTGGAATGCATTTCGCCAAACATTGCGCCAGAAAACAGAGGTTCAGCAAGAGGTTGTTAAGGAGGTGAAGTCAATCTGTAGCGGATTTCTCGGAGCACCAATTGACAAGTATGACATGATTTTTACTTCCAACACCACCGAATCCATCAATCTAGCTGCTGAAAGTCTGGGTCGTGAATCTGAAGAAAGCATTGAGTTTGTAGTGCTTAACACTTTGCTCGAACACTCGTCGAACGATTTGCCCTGGCGCATGGTTCCCGGTAGCTCTGTTATCAGGTTAACAGTTAATAATGAAGGCATTGTGGATTTGAACGAGTTGGAAACAAACCTGCGTATCTATAATCAGGAAAATCAATTCGGGAAGAAACGTATCAAAATTGTAGCTGTCAGCGGAGCATCGAATGTACTTGGTATTTGCAACAATATTGAAGAAATCAGCAGGATCGTTCATAAATACAGGGCACGCATCTTCGTTGACGCGGCACAGTTGGCAGCACACCGCAAGATTGAAATGGAAGCAAACGGAATTGATTATCTCGCTTTCTCGGCCCACAAGGTTTACGCACCATTTGGCTGTGGCGTATTGATGGTCAGAAAAGGCTTGTTACATTTCAGTAATGTTGAAATGGAGCAAACCAGATTATCAGGTGAAGAAAATGCCGCGGGCATCGCTGCATTAGGAAAATCGCTCGTGCTGTTACAGCGAATAGGCATGGATTTGATTCATGAGAATGAACAAGCGTTGACCCGACGACTGTTTCAGGGTATAGCGCAGATTACTGGTCTCAGGATATATGGTATAAAGGATATTGACTCTCCGGCATTTGTACAAAAACTTGGAGTAATTGTTTTCAATATAAAGGGTATTTCACCAAACCGGGTTGCCCTTGAATTAGCTGTGAAAAATGGTATCGGTGTGCGATATGGTTGTTTTTGTGCACATATTATCATCAAGCACCTGCTCAATATTTCTCCATTTCTCGAACGGGTACAAGGCCTGGTTGTTACCCTGTTTCACAAATTAAGTCTGCCTGGCCTTGTAAGAGTGAGTTTAGGAATTGAGAACAATGAAAAGGATGTTGATACAGTGATTCGCGTGTTACACCAAATATCAGGAAAGCCACAGACCACTTCCACAACCAGCAAAACACGTAAACTATTAACTTCCGAAGTTCAGCAACAGATGAATAATTTCACCCATGAAGCAGCAATTCGGGTTTATTCGTAAAAATGCTTTATTGAAACAATAAGGATTTAAGTATTTTTTTTACTAGAAAAATGTATTACTTGAACCATTTTATTGATAATGAACTATTTGCCAATTTGCTATTGTGAGTTTTCCTATAATAGCAACCATTTATTTTAGAAATGACTTGATGCAACAATCGAACTGTTAAAATTATACCCTCTGCGAAACAGCAAATATTCAATATTTGCTAACAAATTTGCAACAATTACCACAAAGTCAATACCGAAGAATTACATTTGAAAGAAATTGTCTTGAAAAAATCATTCTTCTTGAATTTGGAAGGTATTTTTAAATAAATTGAATCAGGTCGATTTGGGATCTAAAAATGAACAATGATGGAAGCCAAACAAAAATTAATTACTGTTGATGAATATCTTGAAATATTTGAGGATGGCAAAGAATAGAAATATCAGTGAAGCACATGATGGGGATTTGAAGCATAAAAAAATATCATTTTCTTTGATTGTTTTGTAATTTTGTTAGTGATAATCCGATCAAAATGTAAGGATTTGTTTAAGATATAAATGCCACTTTTCATGCGGGATCAAATAGCAATCGAATAAAACAGGTTATAATTTCATATCATTGTTACCATGAGACAAAAAGTTAATTTGTTGGTTTTAAGTGCATGCATGATTATTTTACCAACAATACTCAATGCTGAAACAGTCCGGATTGAAACAGCCAGAAAAGTGGTGAATTCCTATTTGGCTTACACCGGAAAAGCAAATGAATTTTCCATTAACGGCCTTTTCGCATACAGCGAGGCCAACCAACTTTATTTTTATGCAGTTTCATTAAACCCTGCAGGATATATGATTGTTTCTGCCAATGATGATTTACCGCCCATCATTGCCTATTCGTTTCAGGATGAACTTAATGCAGATAATGAGTTTTTCACAATACTAAAATGTGATATTGAACATCGCCTGGCAAGCATTAATCAGTTGTCATCTGAAACTGTCAAAAACAGGGAAATTGAATGGAAAACACTGAAAAATGGCACGTACAATCCAAAAATATTGTTTCAGCAATGGCCTCCTGAAGGCACTACTTCCACAGGTGGCTGGCTCGAAACCAACTGGACACAAAATCCTCCTTATAACAATCAGTGTCCGATCGATCCGGTAACCGGAACGAGAAGCTATGCCGGTTGTCCGGCAACAGCAATGGCTCAAATACTTAATTATCATCTTACCACAAATACTACCCGCTTCGATGACAGCGATGATTATTATCACAATTATGCTGGCCGGACATTCTGGATTGATGATGATTCTGAGCTTCATGGGTTTCCTTCTTTTACACAGCTTAATTCCTTTCTCGATACCATAGATTTACATTTTCAACAAGGCAAACTACCCACAAGTCAGGACAAAGCTGCTTTGACTTTTGCCTGTGGTATTGCTGCAACGCAGGTGTATACTTCTGAAGGTTCAGGTACTTTTGGTGTAATTCAGGCGTTCGAAGCATACCAGCGGTTTGGAATTACAACAGCTGATTTATTGTACGATGGTGATTTCACGCTTTATACGCGCCTAGCTCAGAATATGAAAGATTCGCTTCCTGCTCATCTTGCGATTGTTGATGAATCGTGGACTACCGGACATAATGTAGTTGTTGATGGTTACAATACGAATGATTTTTTTCATGTCAATTTCGGTTGGGGAGGTTCCAACAATGGCTGGTATCTGCTCCCTGAGCAAATGCCTTATAATCTTACTGTTGTTGAAGGACTAATCGTTGATATCATGAAAGACGAATCAGTGAAAGTGGATGAAGTTAAGAATCTGTTCCAATTCCGGATGCATCCAAATCCTGCACAAAACTTTGTCACCATCGAAACGGCATTTTATCCCGCATTGCTGACGATAAGTGATTTGAGTGGTAAGCAGTTATTTTCTGAAATAATTTCAAATGAAAAAACTCAAATTGATCTGTCTGGCTTTCAACAAGGTATTTATTTGTTAAAATTAAACATCAGTAGTTGCATAAAGAAATTGATTATAATGGAATAATTATGACCTGCCAGCCTTTCGTATCAGGAATCGGGACTTTAATTTGGCAGGATTTGATATTAATTTTCAATTCCAACCGATTTCAGTATAATAAATGATGAGAATCTGGTTAAACATAGTAATTATTTTGAAGTAAAACTATTTGATTAAAGCGTATTCCATGAAAAGTATTAATCCCTTTACAGCTAAGCTAATAGCCGAATATGAAGAGTTTTCCCCTAAACAAATCGAGAAAACCATCGAATTGTTACATGATGGTTTTCTAAAGTGGCGCGAAAAGAAGTTAATTGACAGGTGTTTGGTAAACAGCCGGCTTGCAGTCTTGCTTACCGAAAACAAAGAAGAATTAGCAACTTTGATCACATCCGAGATGGGTAAACCCATTACCGAATCGCTTGCCGAAATTGAAAAATGTGCATGGTTGTGCCGTCATTACAGCGATGCTGCATCCTTAAACTTAGATCCTGTAAATATCAAAACAGAGGCATTGAATTCGTCAGTTCGTTTTGAACCATTGGGTATTATTTTCGCTATTATGCCATGGAATTTTCCTTTCTGGCAGGTGTTTCGTTTTGCTGTACCATGCATTTCAGCCGGAAACACTGTAATTCTGAAACATGCATCGAATGTTTCCGGATGTGCCATGGCCATTGGAAATTTATTCAATGAGGCTGCATCTGATTCTGTCATTTTTAAAACCGTTATTCTGCCTGCTTCCCGCTCCGAAGAAGTTGTATCGCATTCCTATATAAAAGGAGTAACGATTACCGGAAGTGAGCAGGCCGGGAAAGTTGTTGCCAGCCTTGCCGGAAAATACCTTAAAAAGGTGGTTCTCGAATTGGGTGGTTCCGATCCCCTAATCGTATTTGCTGATGCTGATTTACAAAAATGCTATCCTCAGGCGCTGAAATCGCGTATGCTTAACGCTGGTCAGGTATGTATTGCTGCCAAAAGATTTATCGTTCATGAGTCTATTTATACACAATTTATTGAAGAGATGACAATGTTGGTCAGCAATCTGAAACTTGGTGATCCGTTGGATCATGAAACAGCGATCGGACCATTGGCGCGACCTGAATTTGTGGAAGAAATTGAAATAAAAGTGAATAAATCAGTGGAAATGGGTGCTAAAATATTAGTTGGTGGCAAACGGAGTCCAATTCATTCTGGCATGTATTTACCCACTTTAATGACTGATATTAAAGAAAATATGCCGGTTTTTTGTGAAGAAACGTTTGGTCCGGTGGCGGTTATCATTCCATTTACCACCGATGAAGAAGCCATTCAAATTGCAAACAATACGCGATTTGGTCTTGGGGCAAGTATCTGGACAACTGACATCACGAAAGCAAAAAAAGTTTCTCAATTGATAGATGCAGGTTGTGTATTTGTAAACAGTATGGTGAAATCAGATCCGAGATTGCCTTTTGGTGGAATAAAAAACTCAGGTTTTGGCAGGGAACTCACTACCTTTGGCGTTCATGAATTTATGAATCTTAAAACAGAATGGATTGACTGATGCGGATAGATATTATCACCATTTTTCCTGAAATGTTTGCTGGGCCATTTACTGAATCAATTATCAAAAG
Source organism: uncultured Bacteroidota bacterium (assembly GCA_903957365.1). Taxonomy (GTDB): domain Bacteria; phylum Bacteroidota; class Bacteroidia; order Bacteroidales; family F082; genus CAJBPB01. The sequence goes on along the minus strand of CAJBPB010000256.1, from coordinate 4,280 downwards.
AGCTGTAAACAAAGGGATCGTACAACTTCATTTGCATAATCTGCGTGATTTTAGCACAGATAAAAACAAAAAAGTAGATGACTATGCTTTTTCTGGTGGTGCAGGAATGGTTATGATGATTGAACCAATCGATCGATGCATCAGTATATTAAAAGATGAAAGAAATTATGATGAAATCATTTATATGAGTCCGGATGGAGAAATTCTTTCACAATCTGTTTGCAACGAACTCTCATTAGATCAGAATCTCATTATTTTGTGCGGACATTATAAGGGAATTGATGAACGCATTCGTGAACATTTGATAACCAGAGAAATATCAATTGGAGATTATGTATTATCAGGAGGAGAACTGGGTGCAGCCGTATTGGCGGACAGTATTATCCGCCTTATTCCCGGCGTTTTAAATGATGAAACGTCAGCATTATCCGATTCATTTCAATCCGGACTGGTATCACCTCCTGTTTATACAAGGCCAAGAAATTATAAGGGTTGGATTGTTCCTGACATTCTTATATCAGGAGATGAAAGAAAAATCAACGATTGGAAACTTGATCAGGCCATAGTAAGAACCAGGGAAAGACGGCCAGGAATGATTGATTCAGGTAAAAAAATTAAGCAATGATTTGGTGAATCGGAAAAAATTGTATATTTGCACTCATTTTTGAGTTTGCACTTACAAAATATATACCATAGAAATGAGCAAGAACGCCTTTATCCAGTACGTAGAAGATCAGGTTGCAGTGAAGGAATTTCCTAAATTCAAAGCCGGCGACACCATTACTTTAACTTATAAAATCATCGAAGGAAACAAAGAACGCCTCCAGAAATTTCAGGGTGTCGTTTTGCAACGCGTTGGATCAGGTCCAAACGCTACTTTCACAGTAAGAAAAATTTCTAACAACATTGGTGTTGAGAGAATTTTTCCGGTTTCATCTCCATTTATCGAAGAAATTGAAATAAATAAAACCGGTTCTGTTCGTAGAGCCAGAATTTTCTACCTCAGAGATCTTCGCGGAAAGAAAGCCAGAATCAAAGAAGGCAGAAGATTATAATCCTTCAAAAGATGTTGAAGTCCTGAAATTGAAATTTCAGGACTTTTTTTATTCTATTTAAGCCTTTGTCTGAGTATTTCAAAACAGGCAATCCCAGCTGCCACCGAAACATTCAGTGATTCTACGGTGCCTACCATTGGGAATTTCACATGGATATCAACCTTTTTAAGATAGGCATCTGAAATACCATCTTCTTCTGAACCTAAAATCAAGGCAATTGGTCCGGTAAGGTCATTTTCCCACGCATTCAGTTCTGTTTTTTCTGAAACAGCGGCAATCTTTAATCCGCTCTCTTTCAAAAAATCAATCGTAATCTTGATATTGTCAACCCTGCAGAGATTTATTTTGGAAAGTGCACCAGCAGATGTTTTCATCGCATCAGCATTTACCATTGCCGCTCCCCTGCTTGGCACAACCACAGCATCGACACCTGATGCTTCAGCAGAACGACAGATAGCTCCAAAATTTCTCACATCTGTTATACGATCCAGAATTAAAATGAATGGGGTTCTTCCTTCATCATAAATCATTGGAATAACCTGTTCAATCAGCTGATAACTAACAGGTGATACAAATGCAAGCACTCCCTGATGATTTTTTCGTGTAACGCGGTTTAATTTCTCGACTGGCACAAATTGTACAGGATATTGGAGCTCCTTTGCTAGTCCGATTATCTCAGAAATCTGCGGCGATCGTGTTCCCTGGGCAATCAATATTTTTTCCATTTCGTTGCCATTACGCATGGCCTCAATGATTGGATGCGTTCCAAAAATAAAGTCGGTGTTATTTTGCTGTTGAATCATGTTAATAATTTAGAGACCAAAATTAGTTCTAATATCCTTAATTTACTTCATGATTGGATGATAAGAACCCCAAATTGTGCTAAAATTCACAGTTATTTTAATTATTATCTGTCAATTTTATAATTTAGCAACAAAAAACAAAATTGAGACAAGGCACTGTCATGATCATTTTATTTCTAATTTGTAATCAATTGACTTATGGTCAGTCGTTTATATCAGCAAAATCCATTTCTACCACTCAGGTACTGAAAGAGTTTATCGACCAGAGCCTTATTTATCCGCCCAATGACCTCATGCTGAAGACAGAAGGAGATGTTGTTTATGAGTTTCAGATTGATAATACAGGCAAATCACATAGTTTCAAACTTACCAAGGGTTTAAGTATAGAAGCCAACAAAGAAGCGCTTAGAATCATACAAAAAATCCAATGGCAGCCAGCTTTTCAAAACGGGAATCCAATAGAATCAACTCACTCTTTTTCAATAAGTTTTAATATAAAAAAATACCAGCGTATGTTGAAAAAGAGGCCAGAGATGAACTTTCAATCTGTACAGATAGAAATCGATACTACAGGTAAAATATTTGATATTGATCAATTGGATCAGATTCCAGTTCCAATAAAAAATGGGAAAGAAATTTCACTGAAGGAATATATCACAAATGAAATAAAATACCCTGAAGCATCCATAAATCTTGGAATTCAGGGAACAGTGAAATTAAGTATGATCATTGAAGAAGACGGAATTAATTCAAATATTGTCGTAATCGAGAGTGTAGGCGGTGGATGTGACAATGAAGCCATCAGGATATTACAAAGTATCAGATGGAAACCTGGCATGAAAGACGGAAAGATAGTTCGTGCAAAATCCATGTTTGAAGTAGTATATAAACTAAACGAAAACAAACCAAAAGAGTTGCCAAACAGTCAAAATACAGGTATATAACCAAGCTTTTATTAATCAAATAACTATAACAATGAAAAAAACAATTATTACATCTTTACTGCTACTATTTCTATTCAATATTGCTGATGCCCAACAAGATACTGTGAAATACTGGAAAAGAGAAGGCAGGGTCGGACTTAACTTCGCACAGGGTTACCTTTCCAATTGGGCAGCCGGGGGAACAAATGCCCTTAACACCCAGGGGTTATTGCAATACAGTGCAAACTACGCAAAAGACAAGACCAAATGGGACAATAGTTTTGATTTTTTGCTAGGATATAGCATTCTGGGAGATGAAAAAGCAATGAAAACAGATGACAGGCTTGAAATAAATTCTCTTTACGGCAAAAAACTCAATGAAAAGTGGTTTTCCAGTCTGGCATTTTCTTTCAAAACCCAAACCAATGACGGTTTCGATTATAAAGTTGATTCTACACATCCGATTTCCAGATTTTTCGCACCAGCATACGTTACATTAGGTTTAGGTGCAGAATGGACACCAAACAAGGTATTTTCAGTAAATATTGCTCCACTCACGGCAAGAGGGACATTTGTTACTGACCAAACATTAGCAGATGCCGGCTCATTCGGTGTTGAATGTGCAACGTATGATGTAAACGGAGTTCTAATTGAACATGGCAAAAATTTTAGATTTGAATTTGGGGGCAAGATATCCGCAAAACTAAACGTGGATATCGCGAAAAACGTAAATTTTCTGACAAAACTGGAGTTGTTCAGTGATTATATCGAAAATCCACAAAATGTAGATGTTGACTGGCAGGCTCAGATTACTATGAAAATCAACAGTTGGTTGAATGCGACTGTTATGACCCAGTTGATTTACGATGATGACATTGATATCACTGACAAAGATGGAAAAGTTGGTCCACGAACACAGTTTAAAGAGACATTCAATCTGGGTTTAAGATTTTTATTAAAATAGACAAGTTATTATGCTGAGGATTGGTTTGTTATCCGACACCCATGGATCTGTCCATCCAAGGCTTTTTGATTTTTTTAAAGATTGCGATGAGATTTGGCATGCGGGTGACATCGGTGATATCAGTGTAACAGACAAACTAAAGGAATTCAGGCCGTTAGTGGCGGTCTATGGTAATATAGACGGAAACATCATCCGGTCTGAATTCCCTTCAGATGTAGTCTTTACCCGTGAAGATTCAAAAATTTTTATTACACATATCGGTGGTTATCCTGGAAGGTATGCCAATGGTATTGGTAACAAACTTGAGATAATCCGACCCGACTTATTCATATGCGGACATTCACATATTCTAAAAGTGATGTTTGATCAAAAAAGGAAAATTTTATTCATGAATCCCGGAGCAGCAGGAAATTCTGGATTCCATAACAAAATTACATTGATACGTTTTTCCATTACAGGTAAAAATTTCGGTGATCTTGAGATTCTTGAAATAGATCGCTGATACAGATTATTATCTTAACCGATCTACTGACCT
>CAJBPB010000255.1 GCA_903957365.1 uncultured Bacteroidota bacterium | reverse complement strand
TTTGTATTCCATATTCATGATTTGTATTATAGATTTAAATTATTGTTAGAATATTATTTTTGAACCGGCCCGATCAATGATTAGCATGTCGAGTAGAATAGCATAGTTGGCCAGATCTAATACTGAATCTGAAATAGATTCGTTATTAGGTCTACTATCAGTTGAAAGAAGTACGCCAAGCCTGGCTACTTTCGTGGCAATCGCGCTTAAGCATTGCATTTCCGGAGAAAGTTGACAAACACCTCCTGCGACTTTGAAATTGGATAGTACGTCTTTGGTAGCGTAATCACCTCTTTTTGAAATAATTGTATTGTGCATTCTCTTTGTTAATACACTGAATCGGTTGTCTTGTTCATTAATAGTCATGATGGTTATTTTTTTGGTAAACATTAATATTTCTGAAAGTAACGATGGAGAAGTTTGGTGGGTTAAATTCTTTTTTCACAGCAGAATTACACACCAGATTCATAGGTAATAATTTTGATAAGAATGATTTATCCCGATAATCCATGACTAAGAAACCATCATAATATATTTTAACAAAATCCTTTGTCCAGTGCATAGAATATTTGACAAATCTTCTGGTTGCATCAGTAATAGGTCTGTTAACAGCACCATACATTTTCCATTTTTTACCGGTAGCATAATGCAAATTCGGCTGGAATTTAGTTGAATGTCCATAGTTTCCTGAATTTGAATACGCTTCAACAATATCTATCTCCGAATACTTTTCTTCCTGGCTACCATATAGCCAAAAAGCTGGCCATTGTCCGGACTCAGAGGGCATTAATATTTCTGCGGTAAAGTATCCGTACTCAAATTTATGTGATGATTGAATTACACCGATATTATACGGAATCAAAATATCGCCAAAGTAATGCGGAGTTTTTCTGACATTAAGCATGATGCAATTATCATTGAAGGTCACGCAATCCTTGCCTTTCCAGTATTGATTAAGGTTTTTAGGATGGAAGGATCCCCAGGGAAATCCTATTCCAAAAGATAATGGCTTTATTCTGTAACCGGAAGGAATCTGGTCCTCGTTTCCTTTGTTTGTCTTATTCAGTAACAATCTAATATAACTACGAATGAGTAATAGGAAGTTTTTCATTTTTTATTATTCGTCTTCATTTGTCTTAATAAAATTGACATTTCAAATTGATTTTTATCAAGGGTATGTTGAAGTATTAAATTCTCCCAAATAGGGATTGGTAGTCGTGTCGATTCTGACTCTATGTTGAATAATTCAAATAATGAGCATTGAAACAGATTTGCAAGAGAAATGGCAGTTGAAAGTTTAATATCAGATGTAGTTCCCTTCTCAATTTTATGATATTGGCACAAAGAATAGCCAATTGAGCTTGCAACAAATTTCTGTGTGAAGAAATTACTGTTGCGCCATTTGCAGATATTATTTTTCATTTTAACTTCCATTGGCTGTTCTGTTTTTACTTCTTTAGGCATAGTGTTGAATTTTAAAAATTACTTAGATTTTAGTTTGTGAAATGGATTAATTGTAGAAGGAAAAACGAAAGGACTATCCTCTTTTCGTAAAACCGTGAAATCATCTGAAAAAGTGTAGATATGCTTATCATCGCCATGGTGTAATGCTTTCCAAATTGATTTTATCTTATCACGTTGTAATGGAGAAATTATAAAGTATTTTGAATCAGTATCTTTGAGATATTTTATAATGATATTTTCTTCGTCAGGTGTTACAATCATGGTTTGAAATAATTTAAATAAAAAAATAACTGAAAATATATGTAGCTAAAAACGATATTTTCAAAACTACACAGCTACAACCAACATAACAGTAAGTTAACCCCTAAAAGTTGTAGTTGAGTGTAGTTCGGTGTAGTTCTCAAATGAATAAAACTACACTCAACTACACTGAACTACAAAAAAAACAAGCTTAAATTACAATAGATCAATAAGTTAATTACTTGTAGCTGTGTAGTTTTAAAAAAGTTAATATTTGAGAAAGAACAATAGAGAAAAAAAATTAAAATGGCAAATCTTCACTAATTTGCAAATCTGGTTTGATGTCCGAAATTTCCGGATCGGAGTTCACCTTAACAGATTTATCCCAATCGACCAGGCTACCTAAAAATGGCAGTGCCATCTTATCACCTTCTGGCAAACCGGCTAAATATTCTTTATCAAAACTCTGTTTTATGCAATGTGTATCCCTTGAATTATCTTTAATTTCCTTTAGAGGAAAAGCGACGAGATCGAGGTAAATTCCTTCTTTGCCTCTGATCAGTTTATTTGTTTCAATTGGGATAACCAAACAGTCCTGAAATGCTCCTGATTTACCTTTAAATGATTTGATCGCGCATTTAAGATTTGCGAGATTTACTTTAATTGAAATGTTACTCATAAAAAAATATGTATTAAGGTTAAGAATTAAAATGGATGTTCATCTTTAAAGAGATCATTATTATTCGAGAGTGAGTCACTGGCGAAAGGATCCACTGCTTCGCGGGAAAGGTTAACAGGTTTACCTGTGTAGTAGAAACAGAGGCTTGTTGTGATTTGTCTGTTTTTGACAGGTGTTTTTGTAATCAGATCTAATTTTATTTCGGTAAAAGAAGTAGATGATTGAACGCCGATATAGTTTTTCTGATTGGACAGGTAATATTTAAGTGTATCAGACGGCAATGGTTTATTACCTTGTTTGCGGGCTTGCTGGGCGTAAAGACTATAAATTGAGTTGTATTTAAACTTTAAAATTGGCCGTTTACAATTGAAAACAATACTTTGATTTGCAAGATTTAAACTTTCACATATTTCAATTTTAAAATGCCAGTTATCAATAAGTATATTTTCATCGAACATAGATTCAAGATAGCTCCAGAACTGTCCAAGTTCATCGGACATACCTATCTGACTATTTTGGTTATTGATCATTTTAACTGCAATTCCTTTAATATCTTCATACGTAAAAGGGAATACTGGAAGGATTGTACTGATAGTTTTAAATGCTGCGAGTATTGTGACAAAAGATCGTTGAATACGATCTTCAAGAGGTATATTTCTAAATATCTCGTTAAATTCTGACATTTCAGCGGAATAGATAGTCATAAAGTTTTTAACAAAATATTCCCGGTGCTGTAGAATTTCATGGGAAAGATGGCTCATGCCATCGTTTTCAATTTCTTTTAGATCTTCGTACCGAAGCTTTGCTTCATCTGAAAATACAGTCTGATTAAAGAGGCAGAATATAACTCTGGAAAACAGAGCAACATCAGCGGTAGGCATTTCTTGTCCGGACAGGATCACTCCTGAGATTACCATTGTAGATTCTTTTTTTTTGCCTTTGTCCATATTCATTCTTGACCGGCCAACAGAATCATAGATACTTTTCAATGTTTCGACTTTTTCGTAATCCAGGTTATTTTTATATTCATCGATCCATGCAAAAGCATTTGCAAACTGCTGCAGATGTTCAGCCAGACCAGCCTTTGTACCATTATGGATATTGAATGCGTTTTGAGCAGGTCCAAAAAGTGAAGCAAGACTTCTTGCCATCTGGCTCTTGCCGGAAGATTTCGGCCCAAACAGGTTTAGGATTGGAAAGTTATTGAAGATATAGAGGATATGATCTCTGAATAATGTTGCGATCCAGAAAGCGATACCAATTTTGGCATTATCGCCAAATACATTAATAAATTTCTGTGACCAATCTGCCAATTTAATTTCATGTTTTTTATACTGAAATTTCCTTTCGTCTAAGAAAATGCCTTTGTCATGGATGTAGATGGATGAAAAAGCAGGAATAAAGAAGGCACGTTCTTTAAATTCAATTACCCCATGTTCGTCAATTGGAATGAAACCTTTATCGGTAGTGATGCCATTTGACCAGGCGAAAAACCCTTCTTTCTGCCATCCCATAGAACGAATTTCAAAGCAAGTGCGAGTTTTTTCATAGAGTTTGATTTTAAGTTTGGCGAATTGACCGGCTGTACCCCAGAACAGGAAGTTCCCTTTACCCTCAATATTTTTGGAGAATGACTGTAAACTTGTCATTTCCTGCATATCAAAGTTAACGACTGATCGAAAATTGAATCTATTAACGAGTTCATAGATGCGTTTTGAATCATAGACACTATCAACATGAAAGAGAGGTTGCATGACAAAGTTTGAAACCTTTTCCGAATAAGTCCTGACATCAAAAAAATATTCGTTATGATCCTCATAGAATCCATATTTAAAATATTCTGCTGTGTCAACATGCTTAGGAAGTTCAAAAGGTTTGTCCTCAGAATCAATGAAATCAGTATCTTTTGTGAGAGAAGCGATGCGATCATTAATTAGCTTAGGTTTAAGACGTTTTGTATCGCTGATGTTATCAATAATAACTTTCCGTAGGTCTGGATGGTAACAGATAATAAGTTTACTTATTTCTGTAATTGCATCATTTTTCAAGAATGGATCTGTCGCTGCAGC
>CAJBPB010000254.1 GCA_903957365.1 uncultured Bacteroidota bacterium | reverse complement strand
AATCAAATACGTTCATAAATGTTTTTAAAAAATAAAAAGTGGGTACTTACTTTTGCGAAAAAGTGGGTAAAAACAATTGCTAAAATTTGGGCATTTTAAATTTGCTATTTACAAGTATTCAGAGATCAAGCTAATTGTCAATAAATTACGTAGTAATCTCACTCCTGCGGAAAAAGTGCTTTGGCAAAATCTTAGGAACCGTCAACTTTTGGGAAGAAAGTTCATCCATCAAAGCGCTATCATATATGAAAGTAATCCTCATGAATATTTTTTCTATGTTCCTGATTTTTACTGTCGTGAGGAGAAATTAGCTATTGAAATAGATGGTAAAATTCATGAAAATCAAACTGAGCGCGATCAACATCGCGACGAAATACTTAATGCATATGGCATAAATGTGTTACGGTTTAAAAATGAAGAACTATTCGATATTAACAATGTTATCAAGCGTATTGAACTTTCATTTTCTGATCATGAGATAAAAACTAGCCATGTGAAACGGAAAGTTTGAATTGTCTTGCCCCCAAACCCCCAAAAATGGGGGCTTATGAAAAAAAGTTGGTTTTACAGATTGCTAAATCCTGTTCTTAGTTTACAGTAAAAAACGTATGTTTTTTGTTCTCCCCCGATTCGGGGGTCGGGGGGGCAAATTTCAAATCCTACATTCTTCAAATAAAACAATTAACGGGTTTGCCTGTTTATGAAAATAGAATACTACAAGATAAAAAATTCGATTAACCTTAAAAAAAACAAAACATGACCAAAATAGCAGTATTGGGTACCGGAATAGTTGGTGAAACTATTGGTACAAAATTGATCGAATTGGGACATCAGGTGATGATGGGCTCCAGAACAGCAAACAACGAAAAAGCACAGGCTTTTTTATCAAAACATGATGGCAAATCCAGCATTGGGACTTTCGCCGATGCGGCAGCTTTTGGTGAAATCATTTTTAACTGCACCTCAGGTGGCGGTTCATTAGAAGCGCTTCGATTGGCCAGTGAAAAGAACCTGAATGGGAAAATACTCGTAGATCTTGCCAATCCGCTTGACTTTTCGAATGGAATGCCACCATCACTTTCCTTCGTTAACACTAATTCACTTGGTGAAGAAATTCAACGGGCATTTCCTGATGTTAAGGTTGTTAAAACGCTAAATACACTGTGGTGTGGTTTGATGGTGAATCCAGGGATGATACATGGTGGCGACCATAATATTTTTGTATGTGGTAATGATGCTGCAGCAAAAGAATCCGTGAAAGGCATTTTATTGTCATTCGGCTGGATCGGCAAAAATATTCTGGATCTGGGCGACATCACCAAGGCACGCGGAACTGAAATGTATTTACCGTTGTGGCTGAGTATTTATGGCTCAACCAAGAATGGAGCTTTCAATATAAAAATCGTGAGCTAAATTGACTTTCTTGCCCCCAACCCCCAAAAAATGGGTGCTTTTTAAAAACCGTTGATTTCACACCATGAAAAAAACATATGTTTTTGTTTTCGCCTGATTCGGGTGGGAATGATTTGTACAAATTATTCATAATCAATAAAGGCTGATTCCGATAGAACCAGCCTTTTTGCTTCATTATTTCCCCGAAATTGCCGCACGAGCAATGTCAACGTTTTGCTCGATTCACATTTTGCATGTTGCTCCAGATTGCTTAATTTTGTTGAACAAATAGGAATAATCAAATTATTAATCCTCAAGAAGGGAGTCGCAAGATATCTGGTTGTTTATGTCTAACTTCAATTAAAAATGAAAATGAGAAAACTGATATTTATTACTTTTTTCTTGCATTTGACCTTTGTTTTATTGAGTCAGACAAGACCTTCAATTGTTGATACGAACAGTGTTTGGAATGTTCTGATTGTAACCATGGTACCATATCCACATACACATAGTGAATGGTGGACAGAATCGATCAAATTTTCCGGAGACACCTTGATAGGACTAAATCATTATAAAAAAATTTGGAAATCTTATGATTCTCTCATGATTTCCTGGCAAAAAAATTTCTTTATACGTGAAGATTCTTTAAAAAGGACATTTATCAATAGTGGAGATGGAGATCATTTACTTTATAACTTTAATGCACAGTTGGGAGACACACTGGAAGTGGGTTTTGCTGGTAATCAAATTATTCTCACTGAGGTCGATTCTGTTTTTATCTACAATAAGAACTATAAGCGATTTTTATTTTCAAATGATGAAATATGGATCGAAAATATTGGCAGTTTGAGCGGTATTTTATATAGCGGATTCCTTGGAAGCAACTGGACGAATTCGACTTCTTTATTGTGCTTTGTAGAAAGTGATACTTTAAAATATAGTAAGAATAACACTTGTTATATGATATATACCGGAATCAGTGAGATGAATCGAAATGAAGTTAAGGTTGTAGTTTCGCCAAATCCGGTTTCTTCATCCTCATTAATAAGATTAATCACCAACCAGAACAAGGATTATACTCTTGAGATATACAATTGCTTAGGGATGAAGTTCAAGACCTTTGAAATTTCTTCAGATGGAGAAATTAAAATTAATAAATCAGAATTTTCGAGTGGTACATATTATTATATATTACTTGATCCGGAGAGTAACTTTTCTGGTGGAAAGTTTATAATTGAATGATTAGGGTCTGCTGTTTAACAACCAATTGATTGTGGATTAATTAAATGTATGGAGTTATGATAATGACCCAATGAAAGCATGCATCGGCGCCAGAATATGTCAGTCTCAGCCAGCTGATATCTGCCGGATTCGGAATACCTTTTGAACATGCGCACAACCAATAACGGAGCTTTCAATATTAAAATTGTGAGCTAAACCCAGAATGGACTTTGATCTTTTAATTCCCGACAAAAATATTCATCGAGTAATTGGCCCATTCTATAATCGGAGTAAAATAAACACCGAATAATAAAGTTGGCACTGCAAGTAACAGCACAATGGCAATGGTGACTGGTGAAAACACAAGTTTTGATTTAGTACTTTCAACATCACGCAGATACATATTCCGGATAATTTTTACGTAGTAATACAACGAAACAACACTGTTGAGTACACCGATTACTGCCAGCCATAAATAGCCGGAATTGATAACCGCTGAAAAAACATATAGTTTCCCTATGAAGCCTGATGTTGGCGGTAACCCGGTAAGTGAAATCAGAAAAACGGTCATACAAACGCCTAAAACCGGAGATCTGTAACCCAATCCGTTATAGTCTTCCACTTCCTCTGAATTTAGTTTATTCGCAACCAGCTGAACAACAAAGAAAGCGCCAAGATTCATCAGCATATAAAAGAAAAAGTATATCAGCACAGCAGAAACGCCATTGTCGTTCATCACCGAAACAGCCATCAGCAGATAACCGGCATGGGCGATACTTGAATAGGCAAGCAGTCGTTTCATATTTGTTTGCCAAACGGCTACAAGATTACCAAGTGTCATGGTTAATACAGCCAAAACCGCGATCACATAGTGCCAGTCGATACTACCCAGCAGTTGCCATGCCTCAGATGTTCCAGGAATTGAATCGAGCAGACCGGTTTTGAAAAACCTCAACAGTACCGCAAAACCTGCTGCTTTGGATGCTACAGATAAATATGCTGTAATGGTGACAGGAGCTCCTTCATACACATCAGGTGTCCAGAAATGAAAAGGAACGGCTGAAATTTTGTAACCAAAACCGGATAAGATCATCAGTCCGGATAATAATAATGGTATTGTTGCAACCTTGTTCGCAACCAGAAACTGATTGATTTCAAATAAATTCAGACTGCCTGTTAAACCAAACAAAATCGAAATTCCGTAAATCATAATCCCTGATGAAACAGCACCGAAAATGACATATTTTAAGGAAGCCTCAGAAGCACGTTTCACTTCTTTGGTATAACCTGCAAGCACATAGGAACTGATACTCATGGTTTCGATGGCGACATAAATCATGATGAGATTGGATGACCCAACCAGCAGGAACATACCAAAAGTCATCCCTATGATTAAAGTATAATACTCACCGAGTTTTGTGTGAGCGTTGTGCAATTCATCAGAGAAGAAGGAGAATACGATAATGATTAAACTGGACATCAGCACGATAAACTTCATGAACTGCCCAAAGGAATCTACTACCAGAAGACTGGAAAACGCTTTGTAATTCGCACCTGTCTGCTCAAACAAAAAAATCGCAGTGATCAACAAGCCGGCAATCGCAATATATCCGGCAATGTTTTTCGATTTCTTAAAAGCCATATCCAGAATCATGGCCAGCAAGAATGTTGCGATCAATGTTGTTTCAGGCTTAAACAGACTTATACTCTTTACCAGATCAACTGTAATATGAGATATATCAATCATAATCTATTCAAATTATTTTAAAAATATACTTGCTTTGTGATGCAATTTGTGTTTCATTTATGTTAAACTTTTGACGTTCAACCTCATACTTCCTGTTAAAGGCCGCCTATGTAAACGAAAGGCCGCATCAATTCAATGAAATGATTCACACTGCCTGTCATCAGATTGAGTATCGGGTTAGGATAAACACCTAAAAATATCACAATGATGGCCAACGGAATCAGTGCAACCATTTCCAATCCGTTCACGTCATCAGTTTTGTATTTTACTCTGGTCGGATCCCATGGTCCCTTCCATTTTTCAGGCAGCACTCCAAAGAAAATCTTCTGTAGTGCCCATAACATATACGCTGCTCCTAAAATGATACTTAAACCGGAAATGATAGTCAGTACCGGATAGGATTTAAATGCACCTAAAAACACAAGTACTTCAGAGATGAATCCGCTCATGCCTGGTAAACCGATAGCGGCAAAGAATGCAACTGCCATAATACCTGTGTAGATCGGCATCTTTTTTGCCAGACCACCAAAATCATCAAGACCTCTTGTGTGTGCTCTGTCATAAATTACGCCAACAATCATAAAGAGCATGGCAGTGATGATACCGTGGTTAAACATCTGGAAGATGGCTCCAACCATTCCTTCGGGGCGCATGGATGACAATCCGAGGATAACCAGACCCATGTGACTAACAGAAGAATATGCGATAAGTTTTTTGAAATCGCGTTTACCCACTTTATGTTGACCCAATGCACAGAATGCTCCGTAAACAATACTTATCATCCCGATCCATGCGATCAGTGTCTGGAAATAGCCGAATGCATCGGGGAATATTGGAAATGCGATACGAATCATACCATACGCTCCCATTTTCAACAATACCCCGGCCAGAATTACTGAAATCGGTGTTGGTGCTTCAACGTGGGCATCGGGTAACCAGGTGTGAAAAGGGAATACCGGTACTTTGATTGCAAAACCAATAAACAATCCCATAAAAGCTACATAACGCACCGTCGTATTGATTCCTCCAAACAATGAATCCCCTTTAAAATTCGCGGCATTCATCATTTCAAGAATGTTGAATGAGCCCGTGCTGTGGTAAAGGCCAATCATGACCAGCAACATGAAAACGCTGCCAACCAATGTATAAATAAAGAACTTGATGGCGGCATATTCCTTGCGCGGACCACCCCAGATACCAATAAGGAAGTACATGGGCAATAACATTAATTCCCAGAAAAGATAAAACAGGAAAAAGTCGAGTGCACAGAAAACACCCATCATGCCTAAATCGAGCAGCAGATACATGGCAAAATAACCCTTCACCGCTTTGTTAATACCAAAGGATGGAAAAACTGCAACGAAACATATTATCGCCGTCAAAAGAATCATAGGTACACTGATACCGTCAATTCCCATGAAATATTCAATGTTAATATCCCCAACCATGGGCAATGATGCCGTTATCCAACTCAATTTTTCAACAAACTGAAACGACTTCAATTCATTGATTCCGGTCATGGCCGGATTATAATTAAGATAAATGATGAATGCCAGAATAAGTTGTGTAAAAGTTATACCCACAGCGACCCATCGGATGATTTGTTTAGATAATTCCTGCCCTTTTTCACTTTTACCGGATGGTACAAGTAGCACGATCAGAATCCCAAGGAGTGGAAGAAAAGTTATCCAGGTTAAAATTGGAAAGTTCATTGTCCCTAACATATACTTTATTTTAAATTTATCTGTTTCCGAAAATTAAATGAAAAAATACAGGAGAATCAGTATTCCTAAAAGCACAAACACCACATAAGATTGGATATGACCCGTTTGTACTTTCCGGAGTTTTGCACCTAAGAAACCCGTGAAAGTTGCCGTAAGGTTGACGGCGCCATCAATTACATAATTATCAAAAAGACCAACAACATAGCTGAAACCTCTGGTTACATAAGAACTTAAGTTAACCAGACCATCAACAACATAATTATCGAACCATGATAAAGCTTTCGATACAACAAGAATCCCATTAATGGCAGTTGCCTGATAAAGTTCATCGAAATACCATTTATTCAATGAGAAAGTATGCAAAAATTTGAATCGGGCTTCCAGTTTGTCGGCGCTGATGAGTTTATACTGATAAATCATGAATGCCAGCGCGATGCCTGAACCTGCGATCAAAAGTGATAAAATCATCGCGATATAATGGAAATGATGCGATTCTTCCTGAAATTTATTCAGATAATGGCCTGTTGTATGCCCGGCAGCTTTTACATCGTCAGGTTTCCCGGTTGTTGCCTCCAGATGTGTCGTTGAACCCTCTGCCTGATGAGCGACTGTTGCATCTTCTTCTGCATGCTCATTCAGCAAAAAACTCCATTGATAGGCGTCTGGCACGGCTGACTTCGGCTGAACGATCATCTTGTGGAACCAACCTTTGGAAGCGTCAATCGGATTGGGTGAATAAAAAATCCATAACGACATGAATGCGAGCACCACCAATGGTAGTACAATCGGTAATTTATTTTCTTTCGTGTGTTTTGCAATTTCTGTTTTATGTTCACCATGAAACGCGACAATGGTGAGTCTGAACATATAAAACGCGGTCATCCCTGCAGCTGTAAAAGCCAACACAGGAATAATCCAATGCCATCCGCCAGTCAGATTTGCATAAGCCAGCGTTCCGGCCAAAATGCCATCTTTACTTAAAAATCCTGAAGTCAGAGGAATCCCGGATAGCGCCAGCGTGACGAATAAGAATGTCCGGTAAGTCCATGGCATGGTTTTCTTTAAACCACCCATATTATTAATATCCTGCGCATCGGTATGATGGTCGTGCATATGGTGCGCTGCGTGGTGCATAGCGTGTATTACAGAACCGGCGGCAAGAAAAAGCGCTGCTTTGAACCAGGCGTGCGTAACAAGATGAAAAAAACCATTGGTATAGCCACCTACACCCAGCGACATGACCATAAATCCAAGCTGACTTACAGTAGAATATGCCAGAACTTTCTTAAAATCGACCTGTGTAAGAGCGATTGTAGCTGAAATAAACGCGGTGATTGTACCTATAACAGCAATAAATGTTAGTGCATCAGCAGTAAACATGGCGAATACCTTGGCAACCAGATACACACCGGCTGCAACCATCGTAGCCGCGTGAATCAACGCTGATACTGGTGTCGGGCCTTCCATGGCATCGGGCAACCAAACATGCAATGGAAACTGCGCTGATTTTCCCATGGCGCCCATGAAAATACAAATTCCGGCTATGGTCAGCATGGTCGGGTTGTTGAAGGGCATCACACCAGATGAAATGCCTGCAAAAACATCTTCAAACATAAAGGAACCATAGGTGAAGAAAAGGATCATGATACCAATAAAAAATCCCAGGTCACCAATTCGGTTTGTTATGAAAGCCTTTTTACCTGCATTGGAGGCCGAATTCTTCTCGTACCAGAAACCAATCAGCAAATAGGAACTGATTCCCACCAATTCCCAGAAAATATACATCAGAAGGAAATTGTTGGCAATGACAATCCCCAGCATCGAGAATGTGAAAAGTCCTAAATATGCATAGAATTTCGGGTAACGCCGGTCACCCTCCATATAAACAGTTGAAAATAAATGTACCAGAAAACTAATGAGTGTCACCACAATCAACATGATGGCTGCAATATTATCAATTCCAATACCAACCAATACTTTAACCGAACCTAAGTTAAACCATTCGACCCTGTTCTGAATAATATGCAAAGTGCCATAGGAAGTCAGCTTGGTAAAAGCAACAACGATGGCCAGTCCCAGATCGATACCCAGAATGGTTGTTCCAACAACACCACTGAGTCTTCCCAATTTGTTTCCGAAAAATATATTAATCAGGAAACTTAGCAGAGGAATCAGCAGTATCAGAATACTCAAAGGCAGTACTACGTCTTGTGTCATAATCTCTTTTCTATCAAATTATAAATTACTAACCTTTCAAATTATCAACTTCATCGACATTGACATGTCTGAAATTCTGATAAATATTCAAAACAATGGCCAATGCGATGGCTGCTTCTGCTGCTGCCAGAATGATTACAAAAATGGCAGCAATATGTCCTTCTATATTCATCCCGCCGTATCTGGCAAAAGCGATGAAATTGATATTCGTAGCATTCAGAACCAGTTCAAGACCCATGAGTACCATGATCGCATGTTTGCGGGTAATGATTCCATAGAGTCCCAGTGAAAAAAGTATCGCACTGATAATCAAATAATGTGTCAAACCTATTTCCATAAACTTTTCTGTTTTAATGTTTTTTTCTTGCGATAAATGCGGCACCAACAATTGCAATCAGCAACAACATGGAGGCGGCTTCAAAAGCCAGCAAATAATTTGTTAACAATGCTGTACCGATTTCATTCACAGTTGAATTGAGTGGCACTGAATCGGCCGTGTACCAGTTTGAGGTTGTGAAGATCATGATAAGTGTCGCAGCGATAAGCACAGTCAGTAAACCAGCGACAGCAAGCTGTACCTTCCCGATTTTACCCGATTTTACTTCAACCCCTGTAATACGGGTTGTGAGCATCACACCGAAAATGATCAGCACCAGAATACCGCCAATATAAATCATGATTTGTGTAATTGCCAAAAAATCAGCGCTCAGTAACACATAAAGACCTGCAATTCCGAAAAAGGTAAAGAGCAGCGAAAATGCAGCATGCATAATGTTTTTTGTGAAAACCACGACTGCACCGAAAACAATAGTCAAGGCACCAAAGAAATAGAAAGCTATTGTTATTAAATCCATTTTATTATTTATTTACTGTCAAATTCTTTAACATTCTACGTATAAAATCCTTCTATTCAGTCTTTTTGTCAACGACTTTCTTCTCTGCCGGTTTGGCATCCCCTTCAGGATGACACACTTTTTCAATAGCACGAAATTCAGCCAGCAAACGTTCTTTCTCCTTCACCTGTTCGGGTGTTAGGGTCTGGAATTTATATAATAAACTCTCTCTGTTATAAACCGAATATTCATATTCAGTTGTGTGCTGAATGGCCTCAGACGGACAAACGGCCGTGCATAATCCACAATAACAGCATTTTGCAAAATCAATATCGTATCTCGAAACCCAAAGTTTTCTGTCTTTCCCGTTATAATGCACTTCCTGATGCGGATCATCGGGAGAAACCCTGATTGTTTCCACAGTAATACAATTCACCGGACAGGCAATGGCGCAACTGTTGCATCCGTTGCACCGGCTCATTTCAAGATAGAGTCTGTTTCGGGCTTTTTCTGGCAACTTGAATCTTTCGTCGGGATATTGAATGGTTACCTTTTTGACAAATAAATGTTTCCAGGTAATCCGCATACCGATGAAAGTGCTTGATAAACCTGCCCAAATATTTTTAATATATTGAATCATATCTTTATCGGTCCTATTTTAACATTACATATAAACTGACTGCCATGAAACATATGAATGAAAGCGGCAATAATACTTTCCAACCTATATACATGAGTTGGTCGACCCTGAACCTGGGTAATGTCCACCTGATCCAGATCTGAACCAAAACAACAGTAAATGCTTTGGAAACAAACCAGAAAACGCCCCAGAACGGACCTTGCATGAAATCACCGAAAGGAGAGTTCCATCCTCCTAAAAATATAGTGGTGAGCACAGCAGCCACTACAAACATATTGGCATATTCAGCAAAAAAGAACATGGCGAACTTCATACCACTATATTCTGTATGAAAACCTGCTACCAACTCCGATTCTCCTTCAGGAATATCGAAAGGAACACGATTTGTTTCGGCCAATGATGAAATAAAATAAATCAATCCAAGTCCTAAAGTAAATGGAATAACCCACAATTTGGCAAGCGTACCTGGTCCACCAAAAATAAACCAGTTCCAGAACCATCCTGACTGTATTTTATTTATCTCCTGCATATTCATGGTCGAGGCCAGCACAACAATGGATAAAACTGCCATAGCTGCCGGAATTTCATAACTGATTAACTGTGCAACCGAACGCATCGCTCCCATTAACGAATATTTGTTGTTGGAAGCCCATCCACCCATTACGATACCAATGGCACTTATCGATCCTACAGCGAAAATGTAAAACAATCCCAGATTGATCCCAGCCGGCACAAAATACTCACTGAACGGGATAACAGCAAAGGCTGCATAAGCGCCTGTAAATATGATGAATGGCGCCAGATTATAAAGTAATTTACTTGATCGGTCGGGAGTAATGTCTTCCTTTTGAATCAGTTTGACAACCTCAGCAATAGGCTGCAAAATTCCCCACGGCCCCGTCCGCATAGGTCCGAGTCGTTCCTGAATCCATGCTGAAACTTTCAACTCGGCAAGAATGGCGATCAGTGCATAAACTAAAACAAACATCAGGGGAAGCGATACAATCAGCAAAACTGATATTACATTCTTTCCAAGCAAGTCATATAAAAAGTTAACATTCTCCATTGTGTAACTTAAATTTATTTCAGTTTAATTATCTGTCTACCTCACCAAGTACGATATCGATACTTCCAAGTATGAGTATCAAATCTGCAAACATATATCCTTTTGATATTTCAGGGATAACCGATAAGTTAACAAAACTTGCTCCTCTGGCCTTGATGCGTTCAGGTTTGTCGGTACCGTTGCTCACTATATAAAAACCAAGTTCACCTTTTGGGTTCTCGGCCCGCATATATACCTCACCTTTGGGTGGTTTGATTCTTTTTGGAACAAGTGCTTTCACATCACCTTCATCCGGCATCTGGGCAATAGCCTGCTCGATTATCCGGCATGATTGTTCCATCTCATTCACCCTGACCATATTTCTGTTCCAACAGTCACCTACAACACCCACTTCACCTGTCCCGACCGGAATATCAAAATCAAAACGATCATATATTGAATAAGGCTCGTCTTTGCGAAGATCAAATTTCACACCTGAACCTCTTAGAACCGGTCCGCTACAGGCAAAATTAATCGCGACTTCAGGCGTTAAAATTCCTACATTGGCCGATCGTTGAATAAATATCTTGTTGTAAATCAACAAGTCCATGACTTCAGCATTCGTTTTCCGAACCTGCTTTACGATGTTCAGGCAATCTTCTTTAAAACCTGGATATACATCGGCAGCCAGACCACCCACCCTGAAATAATTATACAATAAACGGGCACCTGACATTTTCTCAAGAATCCAGATTATGTATTCCCGGTCACGGAAGAAGAAAAGGAAGGGAGTAAACGCACCGGCATCCAGACCAAAAGTGGCGACGGCTATCTGGTGGTTTGCTATCCTGTTCAATTCGGCCATGATCACGCGGATATATTCCACTTTATCAGTGACTTTGATATCCATCAGCTTTTCGAGCGCCATCACATAAGGCCATTCGTTGTTCATGGCCGAAATATAATCGAGGCGGTCGATATAGGGAATGACCTGCAGATAGGTCATTTTTTCGCAATGTTTTTCGAAACATCTGTGAAGATAACCAAGATGAGGCACTACTTCTGTCACTATCTCACCATCTACCTCCACCTCGAGCCGCAGCACACCATGTGTGGAAGGATGCTGTGGCCCCACATTAATTCTCATTCTGTCGGATTCTAACTGGCTGTATTCCAGATCCAATCTTTTTATATCACTCATAAGTCCGTTTTAATAAGATACCTTCATATTATGATAATATTCAGGGGCTACATAGTCTTTTCGCAAAGCATGGCCTTCCCAGTCGTAAGGACATAAGATGCGGATCAGATTGCGATGACCTTCGAAATTTACACCTATCAGGTCAAATGCTTCTCTTTCGTGCCAGTCGGCCGTTCGCCATATCATTTCAACAGACGGTATTTTAGGGTCTGTCTTGGGAGCAGTCACCTTTAAAACCAATCTGTGCTTGTGGGTCATTGAATATAAATGATAAACTACACCTACATTTTCACCAAGATCCATCGCTGTAAGGCACATCAGATAGTCAAAAAGAAATGCATCCTTGTCTCTTAATGTGTGGCATATATCGAACAGATTATCAGCACCGATAAGAATAAAAGAATCGGTTGGCTGCTGGTCGTTATATTCAATTACAGCATCACCAAATTCTGTTTTTAATGTATCATATATTTCGTTTGGTAACATGTATCTTTATAATTATTGAATAATTTATACTTCTGATTCGAGTCTTTTCCTTTTGTTGAAAATCGCCTGATGACTGATTTTTTTCTGGAGCAGCATCATACCTTCTTCGAATGCCTCCGGCCTTGGCGGACAGCCCGGGATATAAACATCGACAGGGATAATACGATCTACACCTTTTAAAACATGATAACCATGTTCCCAGTAAGGGCCTCCGCAGTTAGAGCATGATCCGACCGAGATAACATATTTTGGTTCAGCCATTTGCTCATATAAAATCTTTATTCTGTCAGCCATTTTGAATGTCACGGTTCCAGTCACCATGATAAAATCGGCCTGACGGGGACTTGTTCTTGGAATGGTTCCGAAACGCATGAAATCGAAATGGGACGCATTCATGGCCATGAATTCGATGGCACAACAAGCCAGACCAAAATGAAGATACCAATCGGATTTGCTTCTGCCCCAATTCAATAAATCTTCAACTTTTCCCAGTATTATGCCTCCCCCTTCGTAAGGGTCATCTAACCTGTCTAATAAACCCATAATTATTTACTGTTTATTGTTTTTTCTTACCAATGACCAAATCTTCAAGTTTTGCAATATACGGTCTTGGTCTTTCCCAATCCAGGTCACCTTTACCCCAAACGTAAGCAAATCCAGCCAGAAGAATCACCACAAATATGATCATTTCAATAAATGCAAACCAACCCAATCCTTTAAAAACGATAGCCCATGGAAGTAAAAAAACCACCTCCACATCGAATAGTAAAAAGATCAGGGCAATCACATAAAACCTGACATTAAACCTGACCCACGGCTCTCCGATCGGAATTTCACCGCATTCATACGTTGAATTTTTAATGGGATTCGGGTGGCTGGGACGGATGTAATAGGCTGCAACAAGCGCTATTCCTACAAACACGAACCCAAGTATAAAGTAAAGTAATATAATTCCAAATTCTGATATCATATTGATTTTGATTACAAAGTTTCGTTGGGTTCTTAAGATTCCTTTTCCCTTTTACAATGAAAACAATTAGAACCCTTTGTGCTTTCATATAAAACTGGGTAAATTTATGTTAATTATTTTTATATTTTCTTATTTAAGTACAACAACACTGAAAAAATAATTTATATTTATTTAACAATCAATAATTTAGAATGCTTATTTAGAAAGACATCAATTTAGGTTCAGTTTAAACAAAAAGCCTCAAGAGAAAATGCCAATTCAGTTGAAAAACTTCATACTAAACGTATGATTATTCTTATGTAGAAGTTTATCATTGGTAAATATGAAAATAACGCAAGAAATTATTCATGAAGCAGTATTTATTTAATGAAACTCATATCTTTGAATGAATAATCAAATGATATACAATATTTGAGTTAAAGTCTGGATACAGATTTATCCAAACACAAAGTAAATCCTTAATTATCAGGTGTATGAAAACCTATTTTTTCTCTATCTCATTTTTCGTTTTTTCACTTTTCTTTTTCTCTGAATCTTATTCACAACCCTACAGGAACCTAGATGAATTAAAAGGAGGAAAGGTATTCGCTGTACCATCAGGAACGGTGGCAGATCAATTCGTTTTGAAACGATTTCCCGATGCGAAGATTGAATGGTATAACAGTATTCACGACTGTGCATTGGCGGTCAGTCTGGGAAAAGCGGATGCCACCGTGTACGATAAACCGGTATTGCAGAATCTGGCTTCCAAAACCGGAGGACTGCTGGTGCTGGAAGAACTGCTCCTGCCCGACCGTTATGGTTTCGCTGTGAATCTTGAAAACAAGACATTGAAAACAGTTATTGATAATCTCCTCATTGAAATGAAACAGAATGGGGAGTACGAAAAACTTGTACAGCGCTGGATGCCTCAAAAAGGTGAGCCGGGACCTATGCCAGATTTTAGTACTCTGAATAATAATAAAGAAATCTTGTTTTTTGGAACAGCCGCAGTTACCGAACCCATGTCATTTGTGGGTAATGACCAGAAGATCTCTGGTTTCGATATCGAACTGGCTTACCGGGTAGCTCAAAAACTCGGCAAGAAACTGGAAGTGGTCAACATGGAATTTGGCGCTATGATACCAGCCTTGGTTTCGGGAAAGGTGGAAATGATCGGTGCAGGATTGTCAATCACCGAAGAAAGAGCCAAGAGTGTACTTTTTTCCATGCCTAATCTTGAAGGTGGCCTTGCTGTATTAGTCAAAGCCGGGGATGAGCAGAAAAGTGAATCAGCATCGGATTTGGAAAAGATTGGTGTTTTAACCGGTTCGATTCATGAGGTTTATGCCTTAAAAAATTTCCCGGATGCTCAGATCCTGACTTACAATACTGTTTCGGATATGCTGACAGCCCTTGATTCGGATAAGGTTGAAGCGGCCTTTATGGATGATGTTTCAACTACTGAGGTTTTTGCCAGCAATCCTGGGTTTACCACTCTGGAAAAAGATTTATTTACCGTTGATATCGCAGCAGGTTTTGCGGATGATGCTGACGAACTGAGATTGAAATTCAATCAGTTTCTGTCATCACTCAAAACAAATGGCACCTATAAGGAAATGGTCGATCGCTGGATGAATGCAAAAGGCAGTGAGTTACCGGAAATCACTTCTCCAAATACTGCCGAAACCCTTCGTATTGGCATTGTAAGTGATTTGGGACTGCCGTTTGCTACAAAAAATAATGACGACTGGAAAGGATTTGATGCTGAACTTTCGATGCGGTTTGCAGCATGGCTGGGCAAAAAACCTGTGATGACGGATATGCCGTTCGGAAGCCTGATTCCATCTCTGGTTTCCGGCAAAATCGATCTGATTACTTCCTCGATGATGGTTACTGAAGAAAGGGAGAAATCAATTGATTTTTCCGATCCATACTTTGCCTCTGGTATAAGTATTATTGGAAAAAAATCAACTGCAGCTGGTTCAGAAAACATCATATTCTCACGACTGGAAGATATACATGATAAAAGAGTCGGAATCTTCTCCGGCACAATACATGATGCCTTTATGGCTAAAAAATTTCCTGATGCACAGTTATTCAGGTTTGAAAGCACGCCCGACATGATGCTTTCACTTACAACAGGGAAAATTGATGCTGCCATGTTCGACCTGATAACTGCAAAGTTATTGCTCAGGAGAACTCCAGAACTGGGATTGCTCACTGACGATGTACTCAGCATGAACCTGGGAGTTGGTTTCAGCAAAGATAATCAGGCCTTACTTACCGATTTTAATGCATTCCTGAATGAAATCCGCGCAGATAAAACCTATGATAAAATCCATGAAAGATGGTTCGTTCAGGATGCTGAACAAGCTGTTATGCCTGTCTTCCCTGATAATCCGGATGGAAAAAAGCTTGTCGTTGGTGTTTCAATTGACGACCTTCCTTATGTGGCCTTCATGAATGATCAGTATGTCGGTTTCGATATCGAAATGATCCGCACTTTCGCTGACCGGCGCAAATACAACCTGGAAATTGTTTCCATTGAATTTCCCGCACTGATCGCGGCATTATCTTCAGGCAAGGTTGATATGATTACCGATGGAATTGCCATCAGTGAAGAGCGTGGTAAGGAAATAAATTTCTCAGATCCTTATGCTATATTCAAAACAGCTGTTGTTGTTCACAAAAAGAATTTAGCTGGATTTGATAATGTAAAAACAAAGGAAGTAAAGTCAACATTTCTTACCAAACTGATTAACAGCTTCAAGAATAACCTGATCAGAGAAAAGAGATATATGATGATTCTCAAAGGCCTGCTGATCACAATTATCATCTCGATCCTGGCTGCTGTAACCGGAACAATTCTCGGAGGATTGGTATGTTATATGCGGATGTCGAAGAACAAAACCTTAAGCAATATCGCTTTATCCTACATATCCTTAATCAGGGGAACACCTGTGCTGGTTTTACTGATGATCATATATTATGTGGTCTTTGCTTCAGTAAACATCAATCCTGTTCTGGTGGCTATCATCGCTTTTGGGATAAACTTTGCAGCTTATGTGTCTGAGATGTTCAGAAGTGGAATCGAAAGCATCGACAAAGGACAAAAAGAAGCCGGAATCGCGCTGGGATTCACTAAAATTGAGACCTTCATCCATATCATAATGCCACAAGCCATGCGTCAGGTATTGCCTGTTTATAAAGGTGAATTTATCTCACTTGTT
Source organism: uncultured Bacteroidota bacterium (assembly GCA_903957365.1). Lineage (GTDB taxonomy): Bacteria > Bacteroidota > Bacteroidia > Bacteroidales > F082 > CAJBPB01. The sequence goes on along the minus strand of CAJBPB010000254.1, from coordinate 3,246 downwards.
AAAATGACATCAATTGTTGGATATATTGCGGTCGAAGACTTAACCAAAGCCAGTGATATCATACGCAGCCGAACATTTGACGCCTTCTTCCCACTAATTATGGCCGCTGTAATTTACATTCTGATATCGTGGATGCTTACGCTGGTGCTCGATTATGTTGAATTCAAAGTGGACCCCAAAAAACGTCGTGTGAACCAAAGAAAGGAGATTTTATCATGATAAGCATCCGGAATTTATCTAAACATTATGGCGATCTGATCGTTTTAGATCAGATTGACGCCGATATTCAAAAAGGAGAAGTCATTTCAATTATTGGTCCTTCCGGAACAGGGAAAAGCACCTTGCTTCGCTGTTTGAATCTGCTTGAAATGCCAACCGGTGGAAGCATCAGGATTGATAATATTGAGTTGATGGACAAGAATACACAGGTACCGAAGATCCGGCAACGGATGGGAATGGTTTTTCAGTCATTCAATCTTTTTGCACACCTGACAGTGATAGAAAATCTTACCCTTGCTCCTGTTAAACTGCTTGGAAAGTCAAAGGCTGATGCCGAAATAAAAGCAATCGAATTACTGAAACTGGTCGGTCTGGCCGAAAAAGCACACAGCCTTCCCGAAGAACTTTCAGGAGGACAGAAACAGCGTGTGGCCATTGCACGATGTATGGCCATGGAACCGGAGATTCTGCTTTTTGACGAGCCCACCTCTGCACTCGACCCTACTATGGTGAGTGAGGTTCTGGCAGTAATAAGGAGATTGTCGAAGGAAGGAATGACCATGTTGATCGTTACCCATGAAATGGAGTTTGCCAAAAATATTTCAACCCGTGTTTTTTATATGGATGAAGGAAAAATTTACGAAGAAGGTCCCCCGGAACAAATCTTCATCAATCCTTTGAAGGAAAAAACCAGGGCGTTCATCCATCGCCTTCGCAGCAAACAGTACCATGTTTCGAGTCGTGATTATGATTTGTATGCGCTTCAGGCAGAGATGGAAGTTTTTTGCGACAAACATATGTTTTCAAGAAAGATAACCGACAATGTACTTTTCGTAGCAGAAGAAGTTTTGTTACTGTTGTCAGACTACCATGATGTTGACATCAGCCTTACTTATTCAGAAAAAGACGGGAGTCTGCAATTGTCCTGCGAAAGCTCGGGATTGCCTGTTAATCCTCTTGCAGATGGAGTTCTGGAAGATGATCTGGGTTTGATCCTTATCAAAAGCAAGTGCCTGAGCCTGGATTATGAATATCTTAATGGAAAAAACATATTGTTGCTCAGGCTTAAAGTATAAAAAACAAAATCGGTTAAGCAACATTTTTCACCTGTTGAAATCGCTGCCTCAGCTTTCTTAACCAGACTGTCATAATTACTGGCTAAACATCGGAATCATCTGAATAGTAACACACCTGAAAAGAGGGTGCTCTAAACAGAACTCATTTAAAATTATTTACTTTTGCAAGATGAAATCATTGCTGAAGTTTACTTTTTTGTTTTGCACACTGGCCTTGTACGGTCTGGTGGTAAACCATTACAACAGCAGCAGCTTTTCATCCAATGAAGTATTTTTGAAATCGAATGCTGACAATACTGAAACTTATTTTTCTCTTGTTTCATCCAACCTGTTTTGCCACACAAATCAAAACGAAAGTTTTACAGATGGGCCAAACCACTTTTTACCTCAGCATTCTCTGAAAAACTATCTGAATAATTTTAGTAAAATCATATATGCCAAAGAGTTGATTCTTGAGAATAAATTCGTTAAATATGATTTTTATTCCAGAAACATTATCCTCAGGCTGCAGCATTCTGATATCATTTACCCCTTCCATTATTTCTGGTAATTCTTTCTTTTTTTTAAAATTTTCCTGCTTTATGCAAGGATAATATTATTTAAATAAATAGCCTATGGTATCAATGATACAATGAGTTATTTATCAATTAATTACATATTTAAAAGAAATAAGGAAATGAATTTAACAATAACATTGATTGCTGTATTAATGATTGTTCTGGCAATAGTACCCTTCCTATTGATAAACAGAAAAAAGAAAAAGGCAGAAGAACAATTCCTGCAGTCATTTTTAAACATGGCAAAAAAAAATAACAATGATATTACCTCCTATGATTTGTGGAATAAGTCGGCCATTGGACTTGATAAAAAAAATCACAAATTATTTTACTGTAAAAAATCAGCTGAAAATTTACTTGCGCTTGAAATAGATTTATCAGAAATCCAAAAATGCCAGGTAGTGAATTCTAACCGCTCAGTAGTAAGTCAGACAGTTATTGATAAAATTTCATTGGTTTTGGTTAACCGCGATAAAAGTAAACCGGAAACAATGATAGAGTTTTATAATAATGACATCGATAGCCTGAACTTAAATGGGGAAGTGCAGTTGACTGAGAAATGGCATAAGATTATAAATGCTGATTTAGCTGAAATCAAAAAAAAATAGCAAACTCAACAATGCCCTGTATATTCTATGCAGGGCATTGTTTTCAAAATTAAATCTAAATAATACATTAGCACATTCAAAATAAATATCAATGTGGGGAAAGATCGCAAGTTTGATTATTCGCAACCGGATTGCGATATTGATAGTATTGTCTTCAGTAACGGTATTCATGACCTGGCAGGCATCCCAGATTGAATTATCATACACTTTTGTAAAACCATTGCCTGGCGACGATCCGGCCATGATAGATTACAATGCCTTTAAAAAGATGTTTGGTGAAGATGGCAATATCATGGTAATTGGTTTGCAGGATTCAAATCTTTTTAAATTATCAACATTTAATGGACTTTTTAATCTGAGTCATGACATTAAAAATATCAGTGGCATCAAAGAAGTTCTTTCGGTTGCAAATATTTATAATATATCCAAAGACGATGATCTGAAGAAATTCGAGTATAAACAACTCATTAAAAATCAACCAACTTCGCAGAGTCAGCTAGATAGCCTCAAAACTTTGATTTATTCACTGCCATTCTATGAGGGGCTGATTTATAATAAAGAAACGAATGCAACACTTATTGCCATCACTTTTGATGACAAAAAATTGAATTCGAAAGACCGTCTTGAAATAGTAGAAAATATAAAGGATCTGGCGCATGAGTTTTCTGTAAAGCACAATGTTACGTTGCATTTTTCAGGATTACCCTATATCAGGACAACATTTATGAAAGTTGTGTCCTATGAGATGAAATTATTTTTGATTCTTGCCATTGCTGTTACTGCCTT
>CAJBPB010000253.1 GCA_903957365.1 uncultured Bacteroidota bacterium | reverse complement strand
TTCAAATAAGCGACTCAAGTTTAATTCCGGCAAATAAAAAAATATTTTCGACAATGAAGGGTGTTAAAGTGATTGAAAAAGAAACCATTTATGACCCTGAATTTTCAAAAATGATTGAGGTAGGCGAAAACGATATTAAAAATGAAAAATGCAAAGCCATAAAGACAGAAGATTTATGGAAATAAAATATACCACAAAAGCCTTGGATGATATTAAATTTTGAAAAAAAGCGGACAAATAACCATACAAAACCGAAATACAACAATAATAATTGATATTCTAAAAGATCCATATTCCGGAATTGGAAAACCCGAACAATTAAAACATGAATTTAGCGGATATTGGTCGAGGCGCATCAATGAAGAACATAGAATTATTTATAAAATTGACTCCGAAATATTGTATATTTTTTCGTTAAAAGGTCATTATTAAGCGTTTATTCAAAATCTACAGGCTATTGCTGCCTTGTCACAAAGTGCAAACTTCCCTGCGTTTTTACCTGCTACTGTGCGACCCCTGTCGCGAAGTAAATTAGTTTAAATATTGCATTGATTTTCGTCATATTTGACAAATAAGTTGTAAAAACAAAATGCTGCTGGAGCTTATTAAGAAATGCTACTATTAGAAATTTTAATACCACGCGACAGGAGTCGCGCGGTAGCGGGTTAGACCACAATTAAAAAAGGAGCGAAACCGCTCCTTTTTTAATATTCTCAAAATCATTAAATCCATTTAAGCAATGGCAGATCCTGTCGGTGCGGCAGGTTCTTATTGCTTGGATATATCCGGAAGGTATAGTCATACACACCGGCACGATACACCGGCACATTGATTTTATACTCTGCCCAATCTTCTCCGGTGCTCACCAGATTCATCTTTTCAACGAAAACAATCTCATCAATTTTATCGAAAAGCTTGCGTCCGAACAGCAACTCAATACTTACATCACCCGGTTTGATACCAGGGGTATGCAATTTAATTTCGGCAACAAAATTCTCTCCGAAATTTAAAGGACGAACCGTTGGGTCGGGCACCATGATTGATTTCACTTCGATCGCATCCCAATTGGCTTTGATGTTGGCTTTCCACTCAGCCATTTCGTGTGCAAATTTCATATTGTTGCGACGCATCAACCGCGATCTGCCAATAAGTTTGTGGTAATAACGATCAAAATAATCATCCATCATACGTTTCATCGTGAAATGCGGCGCTATCTCACTGATGTTATTCTTAATGAATTTCATCCATTTCTCTGGAACACCATCAGCATTACGGCCAAAATACAATGGAACAATTTCCTGTTCGAGTAAACTGTAAATCGTTTCAACATCGAGTTCATCCTGATAGAACTGATTTACATAAGTCCGTTTCTCCTGGATCGCCCAACCGGCATTGGCTCTGTAACCCTCGGCCCACCAGCCATCAAGCACCGAAAAGTTTAAAACACCATTCATCACTGCCTTTTCACCGCTGGTACCGGATGCTTCCAAAGGACGGGTTGGAGTATTCAACCAGATATCGACGCTGCTTGTCAATCGTTTTCCAAGTTCCATATCATAGTTCTCGATGAAAAGAACTTTTCCGATAAATTCGGGCATCTTCGACACTTCAATAATACGCTTGATCAGATCCTGTCCGGCCTTGTCGTTTGGATGTGCTTTGCCTGCAAACAGGAACAATACCGGATATTCAGGATTGTTGACGATTTTAGAAAGCCGTTCGAGATTGGTAAACAAAAGGTGCGCGCGTTTATATGTCGCGAACCTGCGTGCAAAACCAATTACCAAAGCGTTTTTATTGATTGATTCAAGGGTTTTGACAATCAGTTTCGGGCTCTCTTCCCTTTCAGTCAGGTCGTTTTTCACACGATATTTGACATAGGCAAGTAATTCGGCCTTGAGTGAGGTACGGATATTCCATATCTCCTGGTCGGGCACATCTTGAATTGCTGACCAGAGTGAGGCATTTGACTGATCCTCTTCAAATCCGGGAACAAAGTATTTTTTATACAGCTGCTGCCATAATGCATCGGTCCAGGTTGGGTAGTGAACACCATTGGTTACGAATCCGATATGCAATTCATCAGGGAAATAGCCGGGAAACAAGGATTGGAACATTTCGCGGGAAACTCTGCCATGTATCTGGCTAACGCCGTTTACTTCCTGACTGAGATTGGTAGCGAGCACACTCATCGAAAATTTGTCGTTGGGATCATTCTGACGGAATCGTCCCAGATTCATGAATTCATCCCAGGTGATGTTTAATCTCTCAGCATAATGAGGAACATAGGCACGCAGTAAATTTTCATCAAAAGCGTCATGTCCGGCAGGAACAGGTGTATGGGTCGTGAATAAAGTAGAAGCACGCACTACCTCACGCGCAACCTCAAAACGGACATGCTTCATTTCGACCAGAATACGCAGACGTTCCAATCCAATAAAAGCGGCATGACCTTCATTACAATGGTAAATTATCGGATCGATTTCGAGTTTCTCAAGCAAACGAATTCCACCTACTCCCAAAACTGCTTCCTGTTTGAACCGCATTTCATTGTCACCGCCATAAAGCTGATGCGTGATATTACGGTCTTCCATCGAGTTCTCTTCGATATCGGTATCAAGCAGATACAATGGAATACGACCAACATTTACCTTCCAGGCTTTGGCAGTAACACTTCGGCCGGGCATTGCCAGAACGATGGTAACCCAATCTCCATTCTGGTCGCGGACAGGCTCAAGTGGCAAATGTGTAAATTTCTGAGGAAGATATTGTGCAATCTGGTCACCGAACAACGAAATATCCTGTGTGAAATAACCATAACGATAAAGTAAACCAACAGCAATCATATTCACCGCTGAATCACTTGCCTGCTTCAGGTAATCACCAGCCAGAATTCCAAGTCCGCCCGAATAAATCTTCAGACTTTTATGCAATCCGTATTCCATACTGAAATAGGCAATCCGCTCATCACTCTTCAGTCCGACAGCCATATAATTCTTGAAATCGTCGTAAACCTTGTTTAGTCTTTCGATGAATTGTTGATCGTTTTCAAGTGATTCCATCCGTTTCAGCGACAATCCCTCCATCATCGTGATCGGATTTTGCTCAGCTATCTGCCAGGCTGTGTGGTCAATCGATTCGAACAAGGCAATGGCCTCATAATTCCATGACCACCAAAGATTCTGTGCAAGTTCATTCAGTTTTTTAAGCCTGTTTGTATAAACAGGTTGTATCAGCACTTTTTTCCAGGTTGGTTGATCCTGTTTGCGATAGTTAAAGGTGCGTAATGTCTCGGTATATTTTCTGGAATCGAAAAGCTGCTCCCTCTCTCCCACCTTTAAAAGTGCGATTTCGTAAGCGTTTTCGTAATTTATAATCAAATTTTCCCAGACAGCTTTTGAAGCGATTTCCTGGGCCTGTATTTTAATTTTGTTGATGGTCTTCGTGTCCAGCGCATTAAAATACCTTAATCTTTCGATAATATCATTTACAACATCAGCCTCATTATCATCATTGCGGGTCAGTACAGAAACTGCATCCCCATCCATAAGATTTTCTCTGATCCATAAACCAAAGCCTGCCAGACTGGTTGTTACTGTCGGGATTGCAAAAGCAATACTTTCGAGTGGTGTGTAACCCCATGGCTCATAATAGGATGGGAAAACAGTCAGATCGAAAGCGGTTAGAAAATCATAATAATGCAGGTCAAATATGCCATCTGTTCCTTTCAGATAAGATGGAACAAAAATCACTTTTACCTTATCGGATTCGGAATTATTTAAGCCGGCACTTTTAATTCTGTTTACAACAGGATCATGCATCGGATCATACAAACAATGGGTTGTATATTTATAAATATCAGGGATCTCAGTCGGGATTTTAGCAAGCTGATCTGCCAGTTCTTTCACCGGTCCGGCGATATTTGCAGGAACAGCAATGACTGCAAGGATTTCCTTTTTCAGCGACTTATCCTGATTTAACCGGCCAAGCGCATCGATAAACAAATCAATTCCCTTATTTTTAAATTCATAACGTCCGCTTGTGAGCACCAGCGTAGTCTGATCTGAAATTTTCACACCAGACATTTTGGATGCGACGTTTATTATTTTCTTGCGGGCGACTTTTCTTTTCTCTGAAAGCAGATCCAAAGACTGAATCATTTTCTGATCGAAACCATTGATGGTCAATGCATCCGGAACTCTTCCAAGAAACTGACTACACTCTTTGGCTGTATTTTGACTCACTGTGGTAAATGCATCCGATTCACGCGCTGCACAGCGCTCTAGCGATTGTTGCGCATTGATATTGAACCGGTTTGCCATAATTGAAGGATTGAACTGGCTGAGATCGCGGTACAATGGGAAACCATTTCCGGCCAATGCCCGTCCAAGATACGTAGCGTGTGTGGTAAATACGGTACCAATCTGAGGCACATTCTTCTTCAGATATAATACACCTGTACCTGTCATCCATTCATGAAACTGCGCAATAATGGTATCATATCCACTGATATAGAATCCAAAAAAACTTTCAATCACTTGTCCGGCTGCATAACCAAACATTGCAGGCTCCACATAATCCCATTGTCCCTGGATTGAATCGAGTTGATAACTCTCCCAAAAAGAAGCAAATATTTCATCTTTCTGGCTAAATAACGGCGTAAAATCAATCAATATAGCGACCGGGCTACTTTCGATTGCCCAACGGCCAATACGAATTTTAAATCCCTGTTGTATCGCTTTCTGCCTCCATTCGGCAAAAAGATTCTGGTCTTCAACAAAATAGGGGTTGTGCGTAGTTTCTTTCCAGACATCCGGACCGATGGTGATATAATTGTCACCAAACTCCTCTTTCAGAATTTTTGCTTTAGACGAAATGACCGTATAAATACCGCCAACCATATTGCATACTTCCCAGCTTGTCTCGAAAATATATTCCGGTTTTTTCATAGTTAAAATAGTTTCAATGGATACAAATACCCAACTGTCCGTTGAGTACGAATGGTTAAAAAATGATTATTAATTTGGATCAATGCGCAAAAAATCAGAATAGTTTCTTTAATTGATTCTCAATCTGACTGCGAACTTTCTTCACTTCGGCTTTGGAAACCTTACCGATACTGGAAGCAATTTCATCGTATTTCTCGCGGGTAATTTTATTCAGATTGGGCAATACCTTTTCAACCAGCTCAGCTTCGGCATCTTTCAATGCAATAACAAGTTGCTCAGCGTCAAGTTCTTTGACCAATTGTTTGACTTTGGAATCCTTCAGTTTCTTAATATCTTCAAAAACCGGTTTAATTTTATCTTCACCTCTCTGCACAGCCTCCGCAACATCTTTGGCCACTGATTTAATACGGGATGAGGCTAATTTACCAAGTTCTTTTCCAAACTGTGTGGCGTTTTCAACAAATTCATTCATGATATCTTTGCTTTCAGGCACACTTGCATTCAAACGTATCACAAAATCGGCCAATACATTCATATAATTGATGTAGGCTTCATAAGGTGACGGATAATGATTGAAATAACGATGCACATCACCATCTGAAAACCATTTGGTACACATATAATAAAAATGGTCAGATGATTGCAGATAGAGCCAATCCTGTTTCAATCGTTCATCATCAGATAATCTGATTCTATCAGCCAGTGAATATAATTTATCAAATGCTTCATCCTGCAAATTATTTCCTAACCAGGCAGTAAGATCGCGTTCCTCATCGGCCCATGAAATTGTGTTGGGAACATGGATAGCAGAAACTGGCTGCAATGTTTTAGCCAATTCAGAAGGTGTTGAATAAACAAATTTTGACTTTGCAAAAATGGCTTTTGGCAATTCTTTCATAAAATCAAAGATTCCTGTTGCAGCCCACTGGTGCTCACCAAAAGTCTCATAATCGAGGAAAATATTGATTACTTCCTCTTTGGGGTTAATTTTATTAAGCCAGCCAACAAACTTGGTCGCAGTCACAGGCCATTCGGACCAGCCTTGCTGACCAAAACGGAATGAGATGTCATCGCTTAACCTGAAGTTACGAAGCAACACTTTCAATTTTGGATTGATCGCGTTTGTGTACATATAATTAGGGCTTTTCCATCCCAACACATGCTTTGCTCCTTCGGTCAGCATCACTTTGAATCCCATATTGGCAACCAATTCACCAATTTTATCAGAATAAATCAACTCGGTATTTCTGAAACTGGTAGGTGTAACACCAAACAATTCCTGTACTTTCTTTGTATGTAACTCAACCTGATATTTAAACTCATCCGGGTTTTTCAATGAAGAAAGAGAATGACCATAAGTTTCGGCCAGTATTTCAACATTTCCGGTAGCAACCAATTTTTTGAAACTTTCCAAAACCTCAGGAGCATACATCTCCATTTGTTCCATCGCTATACCTGAGATAGAGAAACTCACCTTAAACTGAACACCATATTCCTTAATCTGCTCTAAAAGCAAGGCATTCATTGGCAGGTAACATTTTTCAGCCACCCTACGCATAATCATCCTGTTGATGTATTCATCATAGTAATAATGGTTTTTCCCTATATCGAAAAAACGATATGTACGAAGGCGAAACGGCTGATGAACCTGAAAATAAAAGCAAATTGATTTCATACAGTTAATATTTTGTTACCTATTATTCTGAATATATATTTCGTTGTTTTAATGATCATTACCAGAGTTTACTTAATCAATTTTAACTAAAACTGAGTCATAAACTTCCTTGATACTTTTTGCAGCATTCTCCCACTTCAGACTATCCACTTCTTCTTTGCCGTATTTGATAAATGTTTTGGACAAGGCTTCATAATGACATAATCCATAGATAGCATCAGCCAATCCATCGATATCCCAAAAATCGACTTTGATAGCATGTTTCAATACCTCAGCAACACCTGATTGTTTGGAAATTACCACTGGAACATTGGATCGCATGGCCTCAAGTGGCACAATACCAAAAGGTTCTGAAATAGATGGCATTACAAAAACATCTGACATGGCAAACATTTTATCCACATCATCTCCCTTTAAAAATCCTGTGAAATGAAACTTATCGCCAATCCGCAGTTGCGCAACACGAAGAATCATTTTATTCAACAAATCACCTGAACCTGCCATGACAAACCGAACGTTTTTATCACGTTTCAGTATTTTACGTGCAGCTTCGACAAAGTATTCTGGTCCTTTCTGGAAGGTGATCCTGCCAAGAAAAGTTACAACCTTTTCTTTTACTTGTTTTTCATAAAGGTTTCCCTCCGCTTTTTCAACCGGTTCAACAGCATTATGAACGGTAAAAACCTTTTGAGGATCAATGCCATATCGTTCGATTACGATATTCCGTGTAAGGTTACTAACCGTAATGACCCGGTCAGCTTTCATCATTCCGTTGCGTTCAATTTCATACACATCGGTATTAATATTTTCACCGGAACGATCGAATTCAGTTGCATGCATATGAACGACCAGAGGTTTTCCGGTTGTTTCTTTTGCGGCGACTCCAGCTGCATAAGTAAGCCAGTCGTGCGCGTGAATGATATCAAAGTCGTATTGGGTTGCAATAGATGAGCCAATTAATGCGTAGCGTGCAACTTCTTCCATAAGATTTAAACCGTATTTTCCAGAGAATTCATACTTCTGAGAAAAGACTTTACTCTTAAAGTTATCCGTTGCATGCACTGTTTCTTCAGTCATTCTTGAGAAATCTTCAGGACCAACATAAGGAATGATATTAGAACCAATCTCCATATATTGTACCCTGTCCCAATAATGTTTACTCTCTTCTTTTGTGAGATCAACACTCACATCGCTTGCATTTACAAGCCTCACTGCTTCTTCACTTTCGTCGCCATAGGCTTTGGGAACAACAAAAATAATTTCAACATCATGTTTCACCAAACCTTTTGTTAAACCGAAACAAGCCGTACCCAGACCGCCGGTGATATGTGGTGGAAACTCCCAACCGAACATTAGAACCTTCATAGGATGATTTATTTATTACTTTGATTTGTTTTCGTTCATGTCATCTAGCATCTTTTTCACTGTCATCAATGCGGCTACATTCCATGCCTGAGATATTCCTCCACGGGCATCATGTGGTGGATCACCATCATAAACCTCTGAAATATTACCTATGCCAGCTTCCAATATTGCGGGTTCGAAGCCATGATAAATTTCTTCAACAAACGAAACTCCGCTTTTACCATGCAATTTCAACCAGGATGCGCAGAAGGGTGCGATCAACCATGGAAAAACTGTTCCCTGATGATACGCCTGATCACGTTCCTGCTGATTTCCCTGCAATACGCCATGGTAGTTTACATCTTTTGGCGTTAAACTTCTCAATCCTCTTTCGGTAAGCAATTCAGATCGAACGATATTTAAAACTTTATTTTGCATATCGTCTTCCAATGGACTGTATGGAAGTGAAACAGCAAAAAGCATATTAGGTCTGACAGACCAATCAACCTCATTACCATTCACACAATCAGCAAGATAACCTTTTTTACTATCCCAGAAAGTTGCAACGAATGATGACCTGATCTGTTCAGGCAATGATTTCCATTCGTTGATGAAAGTTTTATCTCCAGCTTTCTGGGCTAATTCAAGTGCAAAACAAACAGCATTATACCATAAAGCATTGATTTCGACCGCTAATCCTGTTCTTGGGGTAACTGGTTTTCCATTACTTACCACATCCATCCAGGTCAGAGCCATACCTGTTCCACCTGCATAAATAAGTCCGTTATCCTGCATTCTGATATTGAAATCGGTTCCTTGTTTAAAACCATTCAATATCAGCTGAAATTTCTTTTTATATAATTTCCATATTTCTGCATGGTTTTCTTTAAGCAGCGCATATTGCTGCATACTCCAGAAAAACCAGAGAGGCGCGTCAACTGACGAAAAATCAGGTTTGTTGTCGTGGCCAATATTTGGGAACAACGGACCCTGCATAGTGTTTAGTGCTGTATCGATCACTGCTTTGAAATCGGCTTCTGCATTTCGAAGCAAAGTCAATCCGGGCAAAGCGATAAAAGTATCTCTTCCCCAGGTACCAAACCACGGAAAACCAGCCATAATCTCAGCTTTTTTCTTATCGCGGACTATGAATTGTTCGGCGGAATTAATTAAACAGTTTTCGAAATTATTGCGCGGTGTCCTTTTGTTTGATTCTGTTGTAAACTGACGGATGAAAGTTGAAGGTTGTTTTTCTTCAAGTCCGGCAGAAACAATAACACTTTCCCCCTTTTTGAGCTCAACCTCAAAAAATCCAGGAACAAATAAATCTTCATGAGATGGGAATCCACGTTCTTTTTCTCTGATATACTCTACGTTATAGTACCAGTCAGGGATGTGGGTGTATTCTGATTCTTTCGATAATTGAAAATAAAGCCTGGAATAACCGCTGTAAAGCTGCCAGCTTTTTCCATTCTGGGTTTCTTCGAATTTATTATTCAGGTTAATATTTGCTTTCGATAACTGATGCACATTTCGGAAAGCCAAAAATGGTTTCAGACGAAGAATGGTTTTTGAATGCGCATCAAGCAGCGTATATTTAATCAGGACCCGTGATTCGTTTTCAGCAAAAATCATTTCTTTTGAAAGCACAACTCCGCCAACGCGATAAATAAGTCGTGGAATGGGTTCAGTGTAAAATTCACGCAGATACTTATGACCCTTTGGATCGAAAACACCATTTGGGTACATCCGAACGCCAAAATTAAACTGTTCATCGTGTTGAATAATGGTTTCGTCAATGGATGAAAGTAATACATGGTTATCATGATCGAACCAGGGTTGGGGCACAACCAGCAGACCATGGTATTTTCGGGTATTACATCCAGCAATCGTAGTACTTGAATATCCGCCAGAGCGGTTCGACCTAACCAGTTCCCTGCTTAAAGAGAATTCAAGATTTATAAGCTGGCCTTTTACAAATGAAATATAACTCATAAGAAAATGCTTAGATTGTTCTGTTTTACGGTTAATTTCTACAAATGTAGTCAATAATGGTAAAAGCGCAATTTTCCTTGAATATATTTTTTTAAAATAATATAGCTAACTTATTTATATATAGATATTTAAAGTATAATAAAGAAGAAATTAACCAATACATTTAAATATTTGAAACGATTGCATTAAATTGACTTTATGAATAATTTCGATGGAATGTGTTACCTCTGTTTGAAACTTGTTGTTGACTGGAAAATCTGAAGGTGAAATAGTGGTGTTACGGCAAGGATATGATCAAATATTTCACTTTGCAAATTTTCATACCGTTCCATATCAATATACTTACTGAATAAATATAACTCGATGGGAATACCTTTTTCATTTGATTGAAGTTGCCTGACCAGAACTGGCATTTCTTTGTGTACACCATCCAGGCTGTTGAGATACGCAGTGAGATAAACCCGGTAAACGCCCAGATTTGTAAGAAGGTTTCCGCTCAGCATTGAGTCAGGATGCAGTATTTCCGTGTTTTCATGCACTTTATATTCCTTGATTTTACTTTTAATAAAATCTGAAATAAACCTGAATTCTTTAAAATTATCAAGCATTTCAGGTGTACAAAACTTTACACTTTCCATGTCGATGGCAATGTTACGTTTGATTCGCCTTCCGCCTGATTCGGTCATTCCACGCCAGTTTGTAAAATAATCGGAAACCATCGCATAAGTCGGAATGGTAGTGATGGTTTTGTCAAAATTCTGCACTTTCACGGTGGTCAGAGTGATATCAAGTACTTCTCCATCAGCACCGAATTTGGGCATACTGATCCAATCACCCAGGCGAACCATATCGTTTAACGAAAGCTGCACGCCCCCTACAAACCCCAAAATAGCATCTTTGAAAACCAACATCAATACAGCAGAAAGTGTACCCAGACCAAGGAACAATGTACCAAGATCACGATCAAGTAAAGAGGCGATAACCATCAATGATCCAACGATGTAAACGACAATCTTTACTACCTGGGTCATTCCTTTGATTGTCCTGGTCTTCGACACCTCAAATAGATTGTAAATCTCAAAACCAGCGTTAATCAGTGCAATCACAATAAGTATCACCATGATAATTACATACACCTCAATGGTATCCTGCACGAAAATCCCAACATTTGGAAAATCGGGAAGCGCCATCGGAACAAGCCGGTTTATGATATACGCCGGAACCAGGTAAGAGGCTCGTGAAATGACTTTATTCTTGATCAGAATATCGTCATAATCATTTTCACTGCGCTTAATTAATTTGATAATGGTGCGGTTTATAACAAACCATGCGATGAAATAAAACACCATTGAACCAATTACCACACTTAAGAAAGCCGTTCCCTGGGTAAGTAGTTTGAGATAATATTCGGTCAGATTCAATGATTGGAAAATCGATTCTAAAAATTGAATATAAGGAGTTAGCATTGTGCAATATTTTTATAAGTAATTATAAATGAATCCTATGTATAAATTTCAATCAAAATATTTTGGTTATTGTGGCTGCAAATTTCGTAAAATACTTAGGATTTTGACCACAGAATGTTCATGTATAATAAAAAAGGGTTCAAAATGAAATACAAATGAATCCAAAGATTCGGAAATCAACCGCCTGATAGCTTTGCTTTGTAACCTTTTTGGATTAGTAATGCCAGGATTCGTTCTCGAAAATCGCCCTGAATGATAATCTCACCATCCTTAACGCTTCCACCAACGCCACAACTTGTTTTGAGTATTTTTCCCAGGTCATTTAAATCATCTGTTGAACCAATAAAGCCTGTAACCAATGTTACTTTTTTTCCAGCCCTTTGTTTTTTATCCAGCATCACCCTCAGGTTCTGCTTGCCTGGCAAGAGTGTTTCCTGTTTATGATCAGTCTCATCATAAACAAATGCAGGATTTGTTGAATAAACAATTCCTTCGCGCTTATTTTTACTCATAAATTATGGAATTATGATGTTTAGACTCAATGGATTAACATCTATTTGCAAGTCCCTTTCAAGTTTTATGGGTTCTCCATCGATATTTATTACCTTGTTTCTGGTTCTTTTTATCTCAATGCTTTTCGCCTTGAAAATCTGTACGAATTTTGATTTATGAATCATTTTCAAAAGCATAAGATTAATAATCAATGGCATATCAAAAATATTTGGTTTCTCAACTATACACACATCAAGTAAGCCATCATTGAGTTCAGCTTCAGGGGCGATGGTAGTATTATATCCAAACTGATTGGAGTTGGCCAAAGAAATAAACAGTGCCGTAGTTTTAATCTCGGTTTGATTGTCCAAAATAATTGTGTAAACCTCAGGTTTGTAACGTTGGTATTGTGTTGCCACAATTTTGAAATAGGTTAGAAAACCACGGTTTGTATCTTTGGCAAATAAATCGGCTACCAAAGCATCAAAGCCAACGCCAGCGATACTCACAAATGTCTGTCCATTGATTATTCCTGTATCAATTTTCGATTTTTTTCCACTGTTTATCAGGCGCAATGCGCCTTCAAAATTAAGAGGAATGTTCAGATGACGGGCAAGGCCATTTCCCGATCCACTGGGTATAATCCCAAGCGTTGTTTCGGAATTAATCAAACCGCGTGCAACTTCATTGATTGTACCATCTCCTCCAACAGCAACTACCATATCGATTCCTTCATTGGCAGCTTCTATCCCGAGTAAAATACCATGACCGGCATACTGAGTAAACTCAATCCTGTAGTTGAATTGTTCGTGATCGAGCATCCTCTTCACAAAATCAGGAAACTCCTCTTTTTGCGAATGTCCGGCAATCGGATTCACTACAAACAAAATATTAGTTTTGGTTTTCTTTTGCATCATTCGAAATATAATTTATTCCGATTCATTCTGTTGTTATACTGCTGTATAATTGTCTGTAATCTATCCCTGCTTAAAATTACATTTTTTTGATAATCATCAGACACATCATGCAGAACCAGCGAATCATTATGTAAGTTATAAAATCCCAGCGGATGATTTCCATCGTGTTTCAACAGGTAATTTCCATCAAAATACTGATAAACGCCATTGATATAATTGATTGTAAAAGGCTCACTCACTGAATCAAATATATTTCTGCCAAAGGAAAAAACAGAATCATTCCCCTCTCCTATCAAAGCCATACAACTTGGAAGGATATCGATATGTTGCGCAATCTCATCTGAAGATTGCCTGAAATTGCTTTCAGGCATAAAGAAAGCCACGGGAACGGCAAAAATTCCAAGAGAACTGCGGAAATAGGCTGATCGGGCACGCTCAGGTGTATGATCAGCTGTAATTACAAAAATGGTGTTTTTGTACCAATCCATTGTACTGCTTGTTGCGAAAAAATCTTTCAGTGCACGATCTGTATATCGTAAGGAAGTCTCGGCAGGGGTGTCAGAAGATTTTATTAAATCTCTGTCTGTCAAAGGAATAGTATAAGGATGATGTGATGAAAGCGTGAAAATTGCGCTTACGAAAGGTTGAGGAAATGATTCATATTTTCTGGCTGCAAACTGAAGGAATGGTTTGTCAAAAATTCCCCATTTGCCATCAAAATCCTGTTCGTTATTGTATTCATTTCGCCCGTAATAATTTAAAAAACCTGCTGATCTGGCATAAGCGTCAAAACTCATGGTTCCATTGTTACCACCATGAAAAAACGAAGTATGGTAACCTTTCTTCAATAACAGTGTCCCAAGGCCTGCTAACTTGTTGTTGACATAGGGTGAGCTCGGAAAATCAATGTCCATAAGTGAAGGAAGGCCACTTAAAATACTGGGCAGACCTTCGATCGAGCGCCTGCCATTCGCGAATCCATCGAAAGTAATGCTTTGACTAAGTAAAGAATCAAGAAATGGCGTACAACTTTGTTGCGATTTGTTGTAATAGCCTATGTAATCACGGCCAAAACTCTCAAGAATAATTATAACAATATTGGCATTTCTATAAGTGGTATCTGAAACAAACCTATTCACCTGCAATGTCTTATGTATTGGTGTAAACATTTTCCCGATGCTATCGTTGCTGTAAAAATGTAATTCAGGGATCGATTTATTGTTGAGGGTTTTTATAATTGAGAAAGGTGAATTGATCAGTAAAGGAACATTTTGTGAAGAAGTATAATTTGCCGCTGTGATCAGACTTATTGGTTTAAGTTGAAAACCCCCACGAAACAAAACTACAGATGTCGCCAAACCCAAAATAAAAAAAACTGAATGCAGCAAATACCATTTACGTTTGTTAAGAATGACACTCCGACGAATTTGAAAAAATGTAACAAATTTATAAAGCAACACAATCAATATCAGTAATATAAACAACATATACCAGAAATCGGAAAGAAACTGGAACACCAATCCATCAATGTTCTCGTTTTTATTACCCAAAAACTGGAACAATTCGAAAGTTGTTCTTTTTGAAATGTAACGAAAGTAAATCGTGTCGATCAGATTGAGTAAAATAGCCAGACTATTGACAATCATCAAGATTACAATCAATATTTTATGATAAATCCTGTTGTATTTTAAAGGAAACGGAACAGTAATTAAAATCACGACCGGCAAATTGAGTAAAGCCAAAGCAGAAAGATCGAAACGGATTCCGATAAACATCAATCTGAATAATTCAACCATTCCCAGATTTGAAAAGGCAGGCAGATTAAGGAGATAAAAAATCCATCGGGTCGCTGACATGAAAAACAGCGAAACAATAAAAATCCAGACCAGATAAGCAGAAGAATGCAACTGTTTATCAGCAGGATATTTCGAAATATATTTCCGCAGCAATATCATTGTAAAAAATAACCTGTGAAGTGTCGTGTTATTGTAAAGGATGCAAAATTACAATTTAATGCTGCACGGACTCCAAAATGTGCATCCCTGATGGTTGGTAATTCCTATTTTTGCAGAAATTCATTTATCAATGATAAAAGCACTTATTTTCGATTGGGGCGACACCATTATGCGTGATTTCAAACTAAAAGGAACAATGTCAGCATGGGAAAAAGTGGCCTGGATTGATGGGGCAGAAGAAGTTCTCAGGATTCTGAATAAAAAATACATTTGTATCATTGCCACGAGCGCTGATCATTCAGACACGAATGACATGATTGCTGCTTTGCAGCGCGTTGGGGCTGATACCTGTTTTCACTTTTTCTTTTCGCAAAAAGAACTTGGCTATCAAAAATCAGATTTTCGATTTTTTGAGTCAGTAATCAAAAAATCAAATTTGGAAGCCAATACCTGTGTCATGATAGGAAACAGCTATGAAATGGACATCGTGGGAGCAAAAAAAGCCGGATTAACAACCGTATTCTTCAATGAATATTCGCTTCAGGGCAACTTTCCGGCTGCCGATTTCGTTGTTGAAAGGTTGATTGACTTACTTACAATATTCTAAATGAGAAAAAGCTTTATTATACTCATTATTTCGATGATGACCGGCAATTTAATACATGCCCAAAACAAACCTTTAACGCAGACTTACCGCAATCCGATTGATATTCCAATTTTCCTTTCAGGGACCTTTGCTGAACTGCGCTCCAATCATTTCCATTCAGGTATCGATATCCGGACTGCTAGTAAATCAGGTTTAAAAGTGTACGCCATTGAAAATGGATTTGTAAGCAGAATAGCTGTTTCACCAGGTGGCTTTGGAAAAGCCTTGTATATTGAACATCCTGACGGACATACCAGTGTTTATGCTCATTTGCAGCAGTTTGAAGGTGAAATTGCAACTTACCTGAAACAACAGCAATACAAACAGGAAAGTTTCGAGGTGAACCTGTATCTGGAAAAAGGAGCCATTCAGGTAAAAAGAGGCCAGATTGTTGCACTATCCGGTAATTCAGGCTCATCTGAAGGACCACATTTACATTTTGAAATCCGTGATACCAAAACACAGGAAGTCCTGAATCCACTCAGCTTTGGGATAAAAGTGCAGGATAATATAAGACCAGCGATTACGAGATTGGCAATCTATCCGATTGGGATTGAATCCTATGCAAATAATTCAAATAAAAGATCGATCTTGAGTCTGACGGGAATCGGTGAAAAGGAAATTCCAAAACAACCCGTAATTATTGAAGCAGAAGGTGAAATAGCTTTTGGGATTACAACTTCAGATCAGTTAAACGGCGTTCCAAACAACAATGGCATTTACTCAATCACATTCAATGTTGACAACAAAGTTGTTTTTAAGTTTGTCGCTGACCGTTTTTCATTCGATGAAACCCGATACATCAACAGCATGATAGATTATGATTTCCTGCAGAATAATAAAAGCAGGGTCATCCGCACCGAGATTGACCCGTTCAACAAACTTTCGATGTATGAAAATTTAGTTAACGACGGTATTCTAAAAGTAGAGCAAGGAAAAGCATACCAGGCTGAGTTTATCATCAAAGACTTTCAAGGGAATATCAGTCGTTTGCCGTTCACTGTTAAGGGTGTGAAATCCAAAGAAACAGTTATAACCAAAAATGACACAACCTCAACAAGGATTATTGCTGGCAAAGCTTTTGAAATCAATAAGAAAGACTATTTTATCCATTTCGAACCAGGAAGTTTTTACCGTAATCAGTTGCTCGCCTGCAAAACAAGAAGCGAAAAAGGATTTTTATCACAAACAATCAGTATCGGTTCAAAGAACATCCCTGTTCACCAACGATTTAAAATTGGGATCAAACCAGACAACACAAAGATTTCAAACGATAAACTACTGATTGTCAGTATTGAAAAAGGAGAAAAACCAACTGCTTTGGGTGGAAAAATAGAAAATGGTTTTATTGTTGCCTCCATTCGCAATCTGGGTGAATTCGCACTGATGTGCGACACTGTTCAGCCCCTGATAAAACCGGTCAATTTTACAAAAGGCGCCTCGGTACAAGGATTAAAAAAAATGCAGATTATAATTCAGGATGAGTTTTCAGGAATTTCATCCTACCGTGGCACATTAAATGGAAAATGGATTTTGATGGATTATGATGCAAAAAACGATTTACTCACTTATGATTTTGACGATAAAATTGTAAAAGGGAAGAATAAGCTGGTTGTTAAAGTGATTGATAATTGCGGTAATAGCAAGGTTTTTATTTCTGAAGTCAGTTATTAGTTATTGGTTATTGGTGACTGGTTACTGTTGCTGGTCGCTGGATGCTGGTTGCTGTTTACCAAATACAATAAATTATTACCCATCAATAGATAATTATCCGACTTTACACTTCTCCCCATTCTTCATAAAAATTATCCAGAAATGAAAGCATAAAAGCATGGCGTTTCTCAGCTATTTCCTTTGCCTTAGGCGTATTCATCTGGTCTTTCAGTAGAAGTAATTTTTCGTAAAAATGATTGATTGTTGGTGCTTTACTGTTTTTGTACTGCAATGTACTGGTGAATAATTGTGGTTTAATGTCCGGATCATAAAAAGGCCGCCCCTTAAAACCGCCATAACTGAAAGCACGTGCAATTCCAATGGCACCAATCGCATCGAGTCGGTCAGCATCCTGAACAACCTGAAACTCTATCGGTTTTTGACTGTCGAATTCAAATGAATTTTTAAATGAAAGATGTTTTACAATAAAAAGAACTTCATCAATAAGCTGTTCATCTACAGATTGTTCAATCAGAAATTTCCTTGCAGTATCGGGACCAATATTTTCATTACCATCATGAAATTTCGGATCTGCAATGTCATGCAGTAAAGCAGCAAGTTCGACAACCAGACTATTTACTTCCATTGAAGAGGCAAGTGATTTTGCATTTCGATACACACGTTCGATATGCCACCAATCGTGACCTGCTTCAGCATTTTGTAAAGTCAGTTTGACAAAATCAATAGTATTCACAATCAGCTGATTGTATGCTTTATTTTTCACATTTTCAGATATTTAGTTAATTCACTTTCCTCAATATTCGTTGAACCATCAATCAGAAGGCAATCATATGATTGAGGTAATTGACCGTATTTCTGATAACTATTCCAAATGTGATCAATATACCATTCTGGTTCATTGCCCCACCGGTTGTCTAAACTTTTTCGTTGTTTAAAAGTTTGATAATCAATCGATATAAAAATTCTTCTATCGAATAAATCTGCAATCGCTTTGTCATAGAAAATCATCAATCCCTCAGCAATAACAATATCATTTGTTTTAGTTTCAGCGATAATTATATTCAAAAGTCTCTCATGATTCACAGAATCAGGATGTTCCCAATCGACCCGGTCTTTGACAAGAGGAATATCCTCAACTGGTTTTACAAAATCATCCTGACAGATAATACTCACCTGAAGCCCGCTGAAAAGTTTTCTGATTTTGTTTGCCGTGGTTGTTTTTCCGGCAGTACTTACTCCTCCAATTCCGATAATCATAAGTCAATAATCGTATTGATTTAATTCGTTTCAGGAACAAATTGATACGCTCCTACATCGGGAAGTGGTATGCGTGAAACGCCATCAAGATCGAACGGAAAGCTATTTGAGTAGTCAATTTTTCCTTTACCAATGACGGGTGATAATGTATCGGGATGAAAATCAAACATAGTATAATCCTTAAAAAGCGGATCCTCATTTTTGATACAATCCACAAATCCTGGAAACAAGGATAGTTTACGTTCGGTTTTCACGAAACAATTATCAAAAAGATAGGTTGAATCGGCACCACCGACAAAATCTGTCTCAATCTCTTCATCATTTGAACCATAAATGATTGTATTTCCCATTACAAGATTGAAAGGAAAAGGTATTGGAACATCGAGTGTATCAAGTGCATAATTATTCAAAATAATATTTGGGTTGTTTCTCGGCGAAAACGACCAGTAATTTGCGAGCGTGGTATGAATAAAACGATAATCTCCACCGGTTGTGAGTGCCATCCCGTAACTTCCGCAGTTAGCAACGACAAGATTATTAGCATCAATTGCAAAAAGCCGAGAATAGATACCTATTCCGGTGTGATTTTCGATAATAGAATTGCTTATTTTAAGGCTGTTTTCGGTTGCCCTTATAAAAGATTCCGCCTGAATTCCGATGAATCCGTTGCGTATGATTGCATAATCAATTTCATGATCAAATCCCTGCCTGCCTTCCATCAACCAGATCCGATCCCATTGGCCTGGCACATCCCGGTATTCCTGTTCGAGGCGATCGCCTTGAAAAATCACAGGATTTTCTTTTGTTCCACGCACTTTAAGCACTCCATCTGAATATGCCCAAAGGCCGGATTTATCATGAAAATGTATCTGTGCGCCTTCTTCAATAATGAGTTCGCCATATGAATTGATCAACGCATAACCGTATATTACATAAGGTTTTCCTGCAGTCCAGGTTATGGTTTGCAAACTATCAGCCACAATTTTGAATTTAGGAAATCCTTTAATATACTGATCAGCTATGATGTATATCGCATCCTGTCCCCAGGCGACCAATTTCACTTTTTGAATGTTTCCATTGATAAGGAACACAATATCATCTTCTACAACAAACGGATTATCCACATTTAACGGATTAATGGTTGCGCGTACAAATACAAAAAGGCTATCCCTGGCAGGAATTTCAATATTTTCAAAACTTACACCGGCTGTACCGTCAACATTGAGACGAAAAACGGATTGACTTGTTTCTCCAACCTGAATTGAAGAAATATTCAGTCTTTCATTGCTTGTATTATAAATCATAAGACGGCGCGTAGAAGTACCAATTGAGGTAAAAACCGTGTCAAAAACGACTGAATCAGTAGAAAAAGTCAATTTCAGGTTGCTGTCATTGCTGATAAGATCCTGTTTCCGACATGCATCGAATAACAATACTGTGAATGGCAAAATAAGTAATAGAAAATATAGAGAATGCTTTTTCATTTTAAGGTTTTATTCATCCGAAAAGTCGGGCAAAGATAATTAACTATACCAATACGAAAAATCATTCCGATTATTGTACTTTCGCATATGAAACTAAAAATTAGAGCAATGAAACGACATTTTATGAAGAAAATCGCGCTATGCTTATTCATTTTCTCCTTTCATTCACTATTATTCTCACAAAATCACTCCTTTCAAAATCAGGATGTAAGCCGTTGGGTTTTTGGTGGTGAATTTGGCCTTGGTTTTACAAGTTACAGCGCAAATGTTACCGTTTCACCACTGATTGGATACCGAATCACTCCACAATGGGAATTTGGCACCCGTTTAACATATAACTATTACAGCTATAAAGACCTGGGAGTAAAAGCATCAACCAATAATTTTGGTGGTGGTTTTTATACAATTTATGATATTTACAGTGGGATATTTGCACAGGTTGAGAATGAGATTCTTAGCTACGAACAATTATTTTGGAGCAGTCCTGATCAGCTTGACTCAGAAAGAATCATTATCCACAGCATATTTATTGGTGGTGGTTATCGACAATTTCTATCCCAGAATGCATTTGCCAGCATTACGATATTATACAATATCAATGAAACGATTGATTCACCTTATGTAAATCCATTGTTCAGAATCGGATTCGGATTTGGATTCTAATTATGTTTTCAATTCGAAATCATTTGACAAAGTTGATTTTATCTTTCTAAAGACTGTCAAAATTACCTGATTCCTTGTCAATTTCAATTTGGTAAGCTTCTTGATTACATTTAATTAAGAAAAAAAGCTAACTCAAATGAACTTAAGTAACTTCACCATTCAGGCCCGGGAGGCAGTCGAGATGGCACAGCAAACGGCTACTGAACTCCATCACCCGTCAGTCGAAAACATTCATTTAATCAAATCAATGTTATCCGACCAGGATAAAATAACAGTATTATTGCTTAAAAAGCTCAATATCAATATACCAGGTCTTTCATTGGCAATTCAGAATAAGCTAAAATCGATGCCAACACTTTCACAGGGCGATTTATATTATTCTACTGAAATTAGTAAAACATTACAAAATGCAACTAAACTTGCCAAAGAGTTCGGTGATGAGTATGTAGCAGTTGATTTACTTTTTCTGGCAATTTTTGATACCACCGGCGAGTCTTCTAAAATACTCAAAGATTTCAATATCAACCGAAAAGACCTGATTTCGGCAATAAATGAAATGCGTAAAGGAAGTAAGGTTAACATCCAGAGTGCTGAAAAATCATATGATGCGTTGAACCGTTATGCACGTAACCTGAACGAACTTTCAATCCACGGAAAACTTGATCCTGTTATTGGTCGTGATGATGAAATACGGCGCGTATTACAAATTCTTTCGCGTCGGACTAAAAACAATCCCATCCTGATTGGCGAACCAGGAGTTGGTAAAACAGCTATTGCTGAAGGACTTGCCCAGCGAATTGTGCATGGTGATGTTCCTGAAAATCTCAAAAACAAAACCATTTTTTCGCTTGATATGAGCGCGATTATTGCTGGCGCAATGTATAAAGGCGAATTTGAAGAAAGGTTGAAAAGTGTTGTACACGAGGTAGTTAGCAGTGATGGCGAAATTGTCCTTTTTATCGATGAAATCCACACTTTGGTTGGCGCCGGAAAAGGAGAAGGAGCAATGGATGCTGCCAATATCTTAAAACCGGCATTGGCCCGGGGGGAACTACGTGCAATTGGTGCGACCACACTTGGAGAGTACCAGAAATATTTCGAAAAAGACAAGGCGCTGGAGCGCCGTTTCCAGATAGTCATGATAAATGAACCCAATCGTGCTGATGCGATTTCTATTTTGCGTGGTTTGAAGGAGCGTTATGAGAGTCATCATAAAGTCAGAATTCTTGATGAAGCAGTAATTGCCGCAGTTGAACTTTCGCAGCGGTACATTTCCGAAAGGTTTCTTCCTGATAAAGCTATCGACCTGATTGATGAAGCAGCTGCACGATTACGTATGCAAATCAACTCCTTACCTGAAGATTTAGAAAAGGTTGAGCGAAAGATCCGGCAACAGGAAATTGAAAGGGAAGCCATCAAACGCGAAAATGAACCTGTAAAACTGGCCCAGATCTCAAAAGAAATCGCAAATCTAACTGAGGAACGAAACAATTTACACGGTCGTTGGCAAGCCGAAAAACACCTTGTTGAAGAGATACAACAGTTCAAAAAACAGATTGAACAATACAAACAAGAAGCTGAACAAGCTGAACGAGATGGTAATTTCGGGCGGGTTGCTGAACTTCGTTATGGTCTGATACGCAACGCTGAAGATGGAATTTCAAATTCAAAAGCGAAACTGACTGAATTACAAGGTGATAACCCTATCATTAATGAAAAAGTCGGAGCAGAAGATATTGCTGAGGTAGTTTCACGCTGGACAGGTATTCCTATTACACGTATGCTGCAAAGTGAAAGGGAAAAACTTCTGAATCTTGAAGATGAACTGCATAAACGCGTTATCGGTCAGGAAGAGGCCATCAGCGCCATTGCAGATGCTATCCGGCGAAGCAGAGCGGGTTTGCAGGATGCACACCGGCCTGTTGGATCATTCATCTTTTTAGGAACTACCGGGGTTGGAAAAACTGAGTTAGCGAAAGCACTTGCCGCATTTTTGTTTAACAATGAAAACGCGCTGGTTCGTGTAGATATGTCTGAATATCAGGAAAGACATTCGGTTTCCAGGTTAATTGGTGCACCTCCGGGATATGTTGGTTTTGAAGAAAGCGGCCAGCTTACCGAAGCAGTAAGACGTAAACCTTATTCAGTTGTTTTATTGGATGAGATTGAAAAAGCACATCCTGATGTTTTTAATATCCTTTTACAGGTTCTGGACGACGGAAGACTGACCGACAATAAAGGCCGGGTTGTGGATTTTAAAAACACGATTGTAATCATGACATCCAATATTGGTTCGATGCTTATTCAGGAACAATTTTCAAATACTTCAGAATCCATTGGTGATGATGATTTTGACCGGACACGTGAGAAAGTATTTGAATTATTAAAGAAGCAATTACGTCCTGAATTTCTCAACAGGATTGATGATATCATCATGTTTAAACCATTAAACAAAGAAGAAATAGAGGAAGTGGTTGTGCTTCAGCTGAAACAAATTACTGAGGTATTAAAACAAAATGATATCGATCTGAAAGTAAGTCATCATGCCATTCAATTCATCGCGACACTTGGTTTTGATCCGCATTATGGCGCGCGACCTATCAAAAGAGTAATCCAGCGTGAACTTCTAAATGAACTCTCTAAGATGATACTTGCTGGTAAAATTGACAAGAATTACCCGATTGAAATTGACGCTTCGATGAATAAGCTGGTGTTTAAAAATTAATTATCCGACACAGAAGTAATAACTTAAAATCTTGATCAAAAAAAATCCCGTAAATCAATGACTTACGGGATTTTTTATTTCTAACCATTCTTATTGTTATGGTTGAGGACTTGGAATCACATAAATATTTTCCTCGTTACGATATCCGGTTTCGTTCATGTACCAGTCAGTGAATTGTGTGCCTGAAGACTGAGCCCAATCAGCAAATTTCAAATGAGTGTCCAGAATATCAATCAATTCAACAGGATAATCGAAGCTCACAGGAATTTCAACAGCCCAGGGTAATCCATTGGATGATCTGTAATACAAGCCATTTGATGGTTCAGAAGCATCCGACCAGGTACCAAGTAATTCAGGATTAACTAGCTCAGTTGGTGCCTGATCTTTTAAATGCACTTCATGTCCTCTTTCCTGATCTACAAATATGAAAGGATTGTAAGGAGGCTGGCCTATTGAAGTCTGTGGGACAGCAAAATTAATCGTGACAGTATTGACTGTTGTTTGAATATATTTACCTCCGGGAATTGTGTTTGCCATACCGCCATCCATTATCGGATTAATAGCATCGAATGGGATAATTACGGTCTGGTTTGTATGACCTACTTCAAATCCAATCGGATCCATAACAGCAGCATTACCAAGTTTTACACAACCAGTAACACTAAGTACATTTGAGGAGGGTGTGTTGAATACGATACCAAAACCGTTGTCCATTGAAGCTCCGTCCGCCATGATCTGGTATTTTGCAATCACGTCAACCACTGCATTCTGTGCATTAGATACAATTTTGTAATTGAAGTTTACAACAAAGTCGTTGAAATCATAGTCACCATATCCGGGCCATAAATCTTCAAAAGCAAGACTACCAAAATCCACTTCATTTGGATAGAAAGAGTCGAATGCACGATCAGGATCATTAGGATAATTATCTAGATTATCAGGAACACCATCACCATCTGAATCACCTGCACTTCCGGCAGCAACAGTTATTACAAGCACCTTTGTATCGGTTCCGGCACTGTTGATCGCCGAAATTGTTACACTGAACTCTCCTTCAACAATTGGAATTCCACTAATAGTATTACCACTGAATGATAATCCGGCTGGTAGATTTGTCGCATTAAATTCCATCGGTTGTGTGCCATCTGCGGTGATATTATAGCTGAAAGGACTATTTTTAATTGCATTGGCAGTTAATGAGCTTGTAATAACCGGTGGTTGAGCACCTTCGTTAATTGTTATTACAAGTGTTTTAATGTCAGTTCCATAACTGTTTGTTGCTGTCAACAAAACATCATAAACACCAGCAAATGTTGGTGTACCATTGATAGTTTGTGTATCAGGATCGAAATACAGTCCTTGAGGAATGTTTGTTGCTGAATAGGTAATTTCAGGCGAACCAGTTGCTGTAACGGTGTATGTTGTAAACTGAACATCAGCTGTACCTTCTGCTGTGAGCTCACTTGTTATTGAAGGAGGTGTACCTACTGTCAAAACCAGTGTTTCGGTCGTTGTTCCACCTTCGTTGGTGGCGAATAAATTAATGTTATAGGTTCCGGCAGTTGTTGGATTTCCCGAAATTAATTGTGTTTCCTGATCGAATGATAATCCGTCAGGAAGATTGGTAACATTGTAGGTGATCGGGCCAGTTCCGCTAGCAGTTAGTGTATAGTTGAATGATTGATCAACGGTTGCTTCAGCTGTTAAGACACTTGTGATTACAGGTGCAGCTGTTGGCTGTGTTATTACAATCACCAGTGTTTCATTATCAGATCCAACAAAGTTACTGGCTGTCAGTTCTACTTCAAATGTGCCTGCAACTGTTGGTGTTCCACTGATTGTATGTGTAGATGAATTGTATGTTAAACCTGCAGGTAAACCAGTAGCAGAATAAGAAATAGTTTCAGTACCTGTAGCAGTGATAACATAAGGAGTGATTGCCTGATTTACAAGTCCTCCAATTTGAAGTGAACTGGTAATAGTCGGAGCAGTGCTTTCATCACATTCAGGAGCATCAATTTCATAGTCACAAAAAGTTACATTCGAACCATAAGTCGCATTGTTTGGATTAAAATCATTTTCTACACAAAGATCTACGAAGCCCGTTACATTTACTCCAGCAGATGTTTGCCCATCATCATTGGCTGTGATTTGTGCGCCCTGGCTTGCAGGACCTTCAATGTTCCCCTGGATTTTAAAATCTTCTGTTTCAATTAAACTTCCAACGCCCAGATAAGTAATTTTATTTCCTGAACCAGAGAAAGTTGCAGTTCCTTCAACAACAACATAACCATTGTTTCTAAATTCACTATTTTGCTTAAATGCATTATTTGATTGATCAGTAATGTAAAACTGACAATTATTTACAAAAGTTGCATCAGGATTATTCGTAAATTCCTTTGAAGTTGTAAAAGTTCCATCATTGACAATTGAACCCTGATTTATTAACTTGTTATTTGACGATATTTCACCCCAG
>CAJBPB010000252.1 GCA_903957365.1 uncultured Bacteroidota bacterium | reverse complement strand
CTGGAAATTTTATGAAGAAACCGGAAAACTGAAACTCGAAATCAATTACAAAAACGGAAGAAAAAATGGTGACAGGGTAAGTTATTTGCCTGACGAAACCATCCGTGAAAATTTTGTAGATGACATAAAATCTGGTATTACAAATCATTACACTATTTCTGGAAAGCTGATCAAATCTATTCCATTTGAAAAAGGACTGGAAGAAGGCATAGCAAAGGAATTTGACACGATTGGAAATATCATCGAATTAATGACTTACAAAAAGGGATTTATCACCGGGCGTGAAAAAATTAACCGGTACGATCCTGAAAATAAACAACACGGAGTTTGGAAATGGTTTTATGCCGATGGCGTTATTCAGTTGGAAGGTGTATTTAAACACGGACTTAAAAACGGAATTTTTAAGTATTATGATACAAAAGGGAATTTGAAAACCATCGAGAAATATGTTGATGATATTAAACAACAGGAGTCTGAAGAAGTAGTAAAGCTTGAAATGAAACGTGATTATTTTCCATCCGGAAAAGTTAAAATTGAAGCTACCTATCGAAATGGAGTTGCCGAAGGTGTGCGGCGTGAATTCAATGAAAATGGTGAAGTAGAAAAATCATATGTCATGAAAAGTGGCGTTATTGCAGCCGAAGGAATTATTGAAACCAGTGGTTTACGTAAAGGAAAATGGAGTGAATTTTATCCTGATGGAAAACTGAAGGCACAAGGAAACTATACCGATGATTTTAAAACAGGCACCTGGGAATACTATCATCGTAATGGAAGTCTTGAACAAAAAGGCAGTTATGACAGTAAAGGGAAACCTGTTGGTGAATGGCAATGGTATTACGATAATGGCAGTTTATTACGTGTCGAAAATTATCGCAATGGATTGAATGATGGTTTGTTAACCGAGAAGGACGATCAGGGAAAAATAATTACACAGGGTGATTATTTAGATGGAAAAGAAGAAGGAAAATGGGTTTTTGAGATAGGAGGAATCCGTACCGAAGGTGAATATGCTGATGGTATGCGCAACGGTTTATGGAAGACTTTTTATACGGATGGCACATTGTCTTTCGAAGGTCGATTTGTTGATGACAATCCCAACGGAACCCATATTTTCTATTATCCGAATGGTAAAATAAGAGAACAGGGCGATTACCTTATGGGATTGAAGAACGGTGAATGGAAAAAATATGATGAGGTTGGAAACGTTTTAATTTCTATTGGTTATGTCAATGGAGTCGAACGAAAATACGACGGTATGAATATTCCTGAAGATGAGTTGATAGTTGAAGACTGAGCGTAGAATTGTACTAAGGAATATTTAAAATCTGAAAAAATCAGGAATAACCAATCATTTACTATTTTTATTAATCCTTGTGTAAGTTTTAATATTTTGAGGTGTTTAATAAGCTTGTCAGCCAATAAAACGAAATTGATACCTTTGTTCACTCGAAATAATTCAAAAATAAAATAATATGAAAAAACTGCTTTTTGCCGGGATGATCCTTATGCTGACCTGGTCATGTAATCAAACTTCAAACAAAGATCAAAGTAAAGTTGCCACGCTTGCACCTGATGAGCCTACGTTGGTTACTGTCGGGAATTTTTTAACCAAAGCTCCTGAATTGGTTGGAAAGCCTGTTACGATCAAAGGAACCGCCGATCATATCTGCAAAGGTGACGGAAAAAAACTGTTCATCATCAGTACTGAAGAAGAAGGCCGTGTGAAAGTGGTTACCGGAGAAAATATGGCAGCTTTCAACAGTGAAAATGAGGGACTCGATTTTGTTGTGAATGGTATTGTGGATGAAGTGGTTGTGGATGAAGCCTATTTACTTGAATGGGAAGAGGAAATTAAAGCCGGAATTGAAGAAGCCAAACATTTGGGTGGCGGAGCGCCAATGACCGAGGAAGAAAAAGTAGCCGGAAAACACAAGGAAGAAGATCCGGGATTGGAACAGATTGCCGGTTATCGCCAGGAAATGGCTGAATTGGGTGTAAAAAAATTATCATTCTTCTCTATCGTTTGTACATCCTACACTGTTGAGAAAGAATAAATTATTACCAGATTCAAATTTATATATTACACTCTAATCGCATTATATTATGGAATTTAAGTGGCGAAAATGGAACCGTGCCATCCATCGTGACTTTGGTTATTTGTTTTTCGGAATGACCCTGATTTATGCCCTTTCAGGAATTGCCATCAACCACCGCGGCGATTGGAATGCCAATTACATCATTGTTGATCAGGAAATTACAGGAAAATCATTCGATCATAAACTAAATAAGGATGAAGTGCTCGACTTGTTAAAAACCTATGGTGAAGAAGATAGTTACCGGAAACATTATTATCCTTCTGAAGGAGTGCTCAAGATTTTTTTAACCGGGGGTATGGTGATGCTGGACACAGATTCGGGTGAAGGTTATCTTGAAATTACCCGTCGCCGGCCAATGTTCCGGGAAATGAATTATCTGCACTATAATCCTTCCAGATACTGGACATGGTTCTCTGATATTTTTGCAGGTGCACTGGTCATCCTTGCATTAAGCGGCATACTCATTCCAAGAGGTTCTGACGGTATTTCAGCCCGTGGAGCATGGATAACACTACTTGGTGTAATTATTCCTGTTTTATTCATTATTTATTATCTCTATTAGTATGACCGGACTTTGGCTTGCAATCGGTTTTGTTGTATGGTACAGCCTTTCACTGGTTGTTTCGGAGCAATTCGCCGGAAAGAGTCGTTTGGGAAAACAATGGCTCTTCTTTATCAGTTTTATTTTTAGCCCGCTGATGGGTATTTGTATTGTATATTTGACAAAGAAATCATGAATTATTTCTTCACTTAATTCTTTTTCTTATGGAAACCCAATACCTTCCTGCTGAGCGCGCTAGTGGGGATTCGATACAAAGTGATTTTAAAACATTCAGCGGTTTTCAGCAGGTAAACGAAATCGTAAACGCGCTCCCCCACATTGTTATGGTGCTGAATAAAGAGCGTCAGATGGTTTACGGTAATGCTGAATTATTGAAAGTTACAGGCGTTAAGGGTATGGAAGACATTCTTAGTCAGCGACCCGGAGAGATTTTATTATGCGTACATTCCCGTGAAACATCAGGTGGCTGTGGTACCACAGAGAGTTGCCGCTACTGCGGCGCAGTAAATACCATCAGATCCTGCATGGAATCAAAAACCAAAGCCATCGGTGAGTGCCGGATAAGTGCTTCTGTCGATGGCAAAGACGTTTCATACGATCTCGAAATAACTGCATCCCCTTTCACTTACGCTGACCAGGATTATGTGATTGTTTCGTTACAGGATATCAGTAACGAAAAGAGAAGGAAGGTACTTGAGCGCGTGTTTTTTCATGATATCATAAATACCGCAGGCGGATTGAATGGTTTTCTGGAATACATTCAGATGTCGGATGCTCCGGAAGAAACAAAAAAGATGATACAAATTGCTGGTAATCTTGGTGATAAGCTGGTTGATGAGATTTTGGCCCAGCGCCAGCTGATGGAAGCTGAAAATGGTGAGCTTTCAACCAATATGCAAACAGTGAATACAGATACGGTATTGCAAGAAGTAAAAATTCAGCTTGAACATCATCAGGTTGCTTCCAAACGGCCAATAAAAATTTCAGATGATACAATCGGTCTGGATTTTGAAACTGACCCGGTCTTATTGAAGAGGATACTGACCAATTTGCTGAAAAATGCTCTTGAAGCTTCAGAAAAAGGGCAAACGGTAACCATGGGATGTAAACTGGAATACCCTGATAGAATTGCTTTTTGGGTTAACAATATAAACGAAATGCCTCGCCAGGTGCAGATGCAGAT
>CAJBPB010000251.1 GCA_903957365.1 uncultured Bacteroidota bacterium | reverse complement strand
TCGCCTGGATTCCATTCAAAGAATGAGGCTCCGTGGGTTTCGGATTTAAAAAACAGCTCATTTTGCTGGTGAGCATAATTTCCAGAAAACGCCACTTTTATTTTGCCCTGATTTTTGGGTGGATCAAGTTGATAAATCCGTTCGATAATCCGGGTGGCTATATCGCGGTCGGCCTGCCACGATGTGTATGTTGCGTAAAAAAACCTTGTGTTGATCCAGGTGTTGTTGATTAAAATCAGTAAAGCAAACAGAAACATTGATCTTCGGAGAAATGCACCCGCCTGCCTGTATTCGGTCAACCATAACAAAGCAATCATCAGGGTCAGTGGAATCATAGCCCTGACCGGCAATTTTGCTCCGGTGTAAAACATCAATAAAAATGGCGACAGGATCATGGCAAAAAATACGATCACTGATATGGTGTTTTTAAGAACAGGTCGTTTCAACCTAAATACGTTTATTAAAATGAGTAAAATGATAATCGGGATGGATTTGAGTGATAATCCCAAAATTCCGTACGAAGGGCCGGTTCCGGTGAGAAAAGCTTTTGTTTCGAGATATAAATTTGATAAAACCTGCTTCGACGGCAACTCATTCCATTTCGAAAAATTATCAAGGTACGCCGAGGTATTTAGATTGGCCGGTAAAAAGTAAAATCTCGTAATTAAGTCACCGATCTTGTAAAAGATGAGACTCAGGGAAATCACGACGAGTAAACCTAAAATAATCCGCCGCAGAAATTTCCACTGAAGACCTTCGGGGGATAACGATTCGATGAAAATAAAATAGGTAACAAAAACCAGGAAAAAGACCAGGTGCGACTGATAAAGCGATATCGAAAAACCCAATAAAAGAATGGTGAAAAAATAGTTTCTTAAATAACTATTCCTGTTTTCGATCGTATGTTTAAATATAAAATAAGCGATTGTAGTCAGCATCAGCCCCATGGTAAAGTACATGCCCGAAGTGTTGAAAGTGAGATAATAGCTATGAATGGGGTTTGAAATATAAAGGATACTGAAAATCATGCCTGATGAGAATTTTCCGGGGTTTCGGATAACAAATATTGCGGCGGATGCACTGAGGCAAATCAGGGCTATAATGGTAGGGTAATAAGGTATTAAAGATGTTGGCTGAAAAAACAGTTTAAGAAAGTAAAGTCCCCACCGCCCGACAAAGATGTATGCATAAGCTTCTGAAGCTGTTCTGAAAGAATCGATCTCTTCGTCGATAGAAAGGCTGAAATTGAAAAGTTCGTAACCATAAGTAAAAATGGCAACCAGGAAGGAGAAAATGATGATGATCTTATTTTTTTGCAAATAACTGAAAATCATATCGGAGTTTATTGCCTTAGCAGCGCCATAGTCTAACGATTGTCTCCAACGGTTGAGTGTTGAGTAAATTTTTCGACCAAATAAAATGATCAACGCTACCAGCATCAGATAAAGTACTGTGCTTGCCACGAAGAAAATGAATTTTGCGTTTGTCTTTTCAATTTCAAAAATCTCATTTATGGCTGGCTTAAGGATAAGTTGAGAGTCAGGACTGTTAATCTGGTTCATGGTGATGATTCCATCTGTGATTCCTGCAGCTTCCAGATTAACTAGTTCAAAGTGCTTAATGATTTCCTCACCGCTATAAACTATTTCATTTTTACCGACATAGAGAATAATGTTTTTTATATGAAATTCTTTGGAGTTGGTAACAGGATCAATTCGCAGATTATTAATTTTCATTCGATTTGTGACCGGAATATATATCTTAATGAAATCCCCCCTGGAAGAGTATTGCATTGTAACTGGTTGATTATCTGCAAAACTATTAATCCTTGTTCCGTAGAAGATCTGACATACTTCATCGTTCCAGGTCTTCAATTCCATTGAAACCGATACTTTTTGAATAAACAAAGGTGGAACAAGCCATTGCAGGACCGCAAAGACAATGCTCACGGTAATTACTGCAATTTTAATCCGTAAATTTTTCATTATTTGCGCTTTAATATTGTTTTTAAATTTCTGATAGTTTAACATAAACCACGTTATCAATAATTTTCACCGATCCTTTTGCCGGCCATGAGGGCATTTTGTCGTTTAGCAACGTTTCAACCTGTTTTACATGATGTAACTCCAGATTTGGATCGCCAATAAAATTAAATACTTTCATTGTTCGCAAAGGACTTAGAGTACCTAACGAAAAAAAAGACATTCCAAGAATATCCAGACTATAAAATAGGTTGTTGTCCTCTAGCTGATAGGCTCCGATAAAAGCCACCGCAATCTTTCCATTTGTCAGCGGAGGGTCTAAAGCGTAGATCCTTTCAACGATCCGGTTGGCCATAACTTTGTCGGCTTCCCATGCAACATTAGCTGAATAAAATAGACGTGTGTTAATAAAAGTGTTGTTGATGAGGATAACAATGGCAACAAAAATCATAATTTTTCTTAACCGTGTTCCTGCGTCCTTGTATACCATAAGCCAGAGCATGGCAATCATCAATGGTATCGACATCAGGGTGCGGGCGGCTATTTGATTACCATTCAAAATAATCAACGAAAAGGATGACAAAATGATTGCAAACAAAAGAAGGCCTGAAAGAATTTTTGTATGGACTTCCGTTTTATTTTTAACAATGAAAAGCAGGATAAATGGACTAAGAATCATTATCGAAGACAGCGACCACCCAAATGCCCTTCTGAAATACTCCCAACCTGTAAGGTATTTCGTTATAATATTTATTAAATTTATTATGATCTCTTTGGTCGGTGATTTACCCCAATGTATATAATTATCAAGGTATTGTTTTTTGTTGCTGACTGTTCCAACTACCAGGTACCTTATTCCTGAATCAAAAACCTTGTAAAGAATAAAACCTAAACCACAAACCACAAGAATGCCAACAACAGTCTTTTTCAGCAAAAACCAATTTATTTTGTTCCATTTCAGTGATTGGGTAAATAAAAAGTAGGCACAGAAAACAAGAAAATAGGCAAACATTGCCTGATACATCGAAATAGCCAACGTTAACAGCGCAATCGAAAGTGTATAATAGGTTATTTTTTGATGATCTTTTTCAATCGCATTTTTTAATAACACAAAACTCATCGAAGCCATTGTCATCCCAAGGGCAAAATATAAATTCAGATTATTGAAAGCCAGATAGTGTGC
This sequence comes from uncultured Bacteroidota bacterium, assembly GCA_903957365.1. Classification (GTDB taxonomy): domain Bacteria; phylum Bacteroidota; class Bacteroidia; order Bacteroidales; family F082; genus CAJBPB01. The sequence continues at coordinate 7,184 of CAJBPB010000251.1, read as the reverse complement.
ATGTGCCGGGCTTGAGATAAAAATGGCGCTGAATATTAGTTTCGTTGAAAAAGTTGTATTTTCATGTGAAACAAAGATAACCGAAGAAATGGCAATACCCATTAAGGCAATGAATGTTGGGAAGAAAGGCAATACTGTTGTCGGAATAATAATCAGGTTTAAAAGATATGCTCCCCAGCGACCTGTCAAAATGAACTCTTTTTTTTCAAATGCTCTTCTGAAAGAATCAACTTCTTCATCAACTGTTAATGTAAAATTAAAAAGCTCGTAACCATAAGCAAAGATGGCTATCAGGATTGAAGCAATGATGATTTTCTCATTCTTTTTAAGATAGCCCTTTAAAAGCAACATTGAGTTATCTGATGAAAATAATCCAGCGATCGTAGTCGAAATTAAATGTAAGGCTTTTAGTATTACATGATAAATTTTTAATCCAAACATGATAATCAGTAAAACACTTGTCAAATATAAAAAGAATAAAAACCTGATAAACCATTGTTTTGCCTGATTATTTTCCATGATGAATTTCTCATCAAGCTGGTCTGAAAATATTAGTTGAGCATCAAAACTATTAATAGAGCTAAGATTTAAGTTATCATTTTTCGCCGAATCAGCTGGTATTAAATTGCTTATTTTAAAATGGTTTAGAATATTGGAACCTGAATAGTTTATTTTATCCGATCCAACTTTTATTGTGATTTGTTTGATGATGAATGTATCTGGTTTATTTACGGGGTCTATTCGGATATTTTGGATTTTAACAAGAGGTAAGTCAAATGAGATTTTTGAAAAACCTTCACCTGAATTGTAAGTTTTCGAGATGACCTGTTTTTCATTAAATCCATTATCAGTGTAATAAAATAACTGGCATAAGCCAGATGAAATGGTTTTCATCTCAATTGAAACCTTAATGGGGTAATAGAACAATCTTTCTGTATACCAAAATATTATCGAACACAGGAAACTAAAAACAATAATTGCGAATAATTTGGATTTTATAGCCGATTTCATTATCCGTTCATGGAATTACTTGTGTACTTTACTTTGGATTTTTGAGAAGAAATTATTGTATAAGCTAAAATGACAATGGAAAGAATAAGACCTAAAATAAACAATGGTACGATGACAAAGAGATAATCAGGTCGATAATTTATTACAATTTTGCCATTCAGATTATCAGGTTCAATGGTTAGTAGGTCATTTCTTTTGGTAATATTTATTTTTGAATCCGATGACTTCCAACCTGCTAAATAATTAGTGTTTATCTGTATTTTCGAAATTGTATCAAGGGCGTAACTCAATTGTATTTTACCTGGAGTGTAGGCGTCGATCGAAACCGTGCCCTTTCCTTTAACCAAATAGATTTCTCCCCGATAATCCACATCATCAACCGATCTGATTTTACCTCTGGTTGAGATTGGTTCGTAGGTAGATTTGGAGCCTGTATTTGATTCGAAATAGAGTAAAAAATCTTTACCACTTCCCGGGCTTTCCGAAGATTGGGCAACTGTTTTATCAATGGTATTACTCACAATCAATGCGTCGAAAATCTCAGTCTTACAGAGAAAACGGTCTTTTTTAAACACGTTGTAATAGGGATAAGCCGACACAAACAAAGATTCGGCAATCAGCAAGCCGACGATGATTTTGAATATAGCTGGCTGCAGCTTTGAAGCAAAAAAATCGAGGGCAAAGCATAGTAAAATCAAAAACATTAAATATGTGAACAAAAACGTCCGGGAGGGCACATGGGCATTATTCAATATTGGAATATGCTGAAATAGCTGCCATGGATTTATTATATCCAACCAACCCGAACCCAGCCAAAAGAAGAATAGCCCAACGATTATGTAAGAAAAATACTTTCTGCTTATAACCAAAAATAGAAAGCTGGTTATGATAAGAATACCAAATAATCCCAAATAAGCACCAACCTCCTGAAAAGGGGGCAGGAGTGTTCCCGGATCTCCTATTATGGTAAGTGGAGTTTGGAACGGGTTAAAAAAACCATGAAAAACGTACTTTAAAGATAAAACAAGTGACTCACCTTTTGGAGCACCCACTGAATGAACGATAAGGTAAGGTAATATTTTTACAGAAGCCAACGACAGAAAAATCAAAATGCTCAGCAGGGAAGTTTTCCACTGTATGATTACGGATTTTGCAAATCTGATAGGATTCAGGCCATTTATGCAAAATAAAATGGATGCAGCCAACAACAAATTTGTAAATATGAAAGCGTAAATAGCGCCATCCAGCAAAAAGAAAGCATTAAGAAGCGCATAGTAAATTTTGAAATTTTTCTCTCGTATTCTCAGTATGAAATAAAACGCCAGCCCAATCAATTGAAACGAGCCAAAAATGATATGACCTACCGAAAAATGCAGCGAAAACCAGGAAGCATGAATAAACAGGATACTACCAATAACCGCAATATTTTTGTTAATGTCAAGATACCTGATTAAGCGATAAAATCCCAGCGAGCCAACGATTGCCAAAGTAATAAGTGCAAACAGATTGGCATAAGGTGGTATAAAAATCAAATCGAAAACTACAAACGGGCTGAAAACTCTTGATTGCGGATTTGCCACGATATCGATTCCTCCCATTAACCAGGGATTGTGGATTGGAAATGCACCATAATGTAAAATTGAAGATCGGACAACAAGACTTAATCCGTTATAATAACCCCAATCTATTAATAATGTAGTATGTGGTATTTTGAAAAGTGGTATAATGAAAGCAGTGACTGCCGAAATTGAAATTACTGACCATCTCAGGTATTCCTCCTGGCGTTTGGAGAGGTTTATTTTACTGATTAATGTTTGTGTGATGGCAGCAGCTTTGTTTCCTGCAAAGATGATGATTGATGCAATTGTCAGATAGGAAATGATAATGATCAGAAGTGCGGATTTTTTTGCTTCATGATCAACCAGAATGAATTTTTTATCGATCTGATCTACACCAATCAACTGGGCATCGGGGCTGTTAATTTGTTTTAAGGCCAGATATCCGGTTGTTGCCGGATCGGCCTGAACCAGGTTGAATAATTGGAAATGGTCGAGGATTTTGCTCCCGATATAGGTTTCAGATTGGTTACCGACTTCAATTTTTATTTGCTTGATTTGGTACGATTCCGAACTGGTTCCAGGGTCTATTCTCAGATTAGTAATTTTTCCAGCCGGCAAATCGAAAGAAATCGTTTTGAAATTCTGACTTCCCCAATAATGCTCCGAAATGATATTCTCACCTTTGTATCCCTGTCCGCAATCATAAAATAGCTGGCATAAATCGTCCTGTCCATTTTTCATTTCTATCGAAACATTTACCGGGTAAATGAATGATCGGTCGGCATTCCAAAACAGGATTGCCCCAAGAATGGTGATGACCAAAATTGTTAAAAATTTAAGGATGCTGTTTTTCAAAGCTCTTGATTTTAGGCTAAACATCGATATCATTCAAATGTAGGTTGAGTTTCAGGTATCATTATTGACCGACAATTACATGGCATTCAGTTAATTATTCATATCCTGCAGTATTTCGATGGAATGAATAATATAATCTCCGGTAACGGCACCAGGATCAAACCGGATTGGTTTGTTTTTAATTCCTGTCTCAGGAAAATAGAAAACCAGTACATTTCTTCCTTTTTCGGCTTGCATAACCACAGATTGCTCCCCATTAAAATATTTATTTTTATTAGTAAGATAAAAAATCTGAGCAGCCGATTGTTCCGGAATCGAGAAATCAATCTTTAAGGCAGCAAATTTGTTTTCGGTTAATTTCATTTCAGGGAGAATAAAGCTGGGATCACTTCCTGTTGAATGAAAGTGTAATGAACTGTCCACAACATTGATATTTGTGATCTGATTATATTGTTGAAGTTTGTCATAAAAGTAGGAACCACTTTTAATAAATGTAGAAGTGAAATTAACTTCTGCAAGTTTTGCACTCAGGTTATTGGAGCCAAGATCATGCAAAGCGACACTTTGTTCTCCAAATTCATATAAAACCATGTCCGGTTTAAAACGCTCAATCAGTCTGGTAAACTCTTTTGCTTCAGGCTCGCTGTAATGACAATATATAATTTTGCCAAATGACTGATTTAAAAATGCTGACAGCCTTATCGAAAATGAATCTTCGAAAACCATCAGAGTATATTTTTTTTCGGGATTATATATAATCACTTTTTCATGATAATTTACATAATTGAAAGGCCCAAAAGGTAATGTGTCTCCTTCATAATTTGTTTTGATAATTTTATTGTTCCATTTATCGTGGCTGTTAATGCTTGCAACAAAATCATTCATATCAACAAGAAGATTCAGGATGAATTTATTTTGTCCGCCAGGGTGTGGCTTTATGACGAAATCTTCTTTGTTAAGCTCAAGAGGAACCAATTCGTTAAAGTCGGTCTTTAAATGGTTGATTATTTTCAGATATCCGATGTATGCCCCGATTTCTGACCAATGTGAATCAGTTTTATTATAAAGCAAATCTCCCCAATATGCTTTTGATGAAATCAGTGTGTCTTTTAAATGAAGTAAATCGAACCCTGGGTCAGTATTAATGATCTGGTCAAAAACATTCTCTTTGGCTGGAATAATGTAATCGGGAAGGTATTCGGGGTAAACCGTGTGTTTTTTTGGAACCATCACAGCATAAAATGGAATTCCCATTAAATCAAGATATTTATTGCGTAATTGGAAGCTGGATTTCCATTTGATCAGTTGTTTTTCGTCAAAGTGAATTTTTCCGGTTACCTGATCCATCACTTCATTAAAGGAATTCCCTAAAAAAAGGAAATCGTTTTTGCCAATAATAATTTTTTGCGGATTTGCTGAAACCCCACCCAGATAAAGAAAGGTCGAATAATACTGAATCATTTGAGTGCGAAAAGCGAAGTTGTCGTTCACGTAGGAATCCAATCCATCGAAATATTTCTTTAAATTTCCGGGTTCCCAATTCCATAATGGTTTTGCGGTGGGATTTCTTTTTTCCATCATAATGAAAGTCTGATCATCGGTTTTCCCCAAACCCAATAATGATGAAACCGCAATACTGCCGGTTAAAATGATGAAAATGATGATATATAGTATTTTAATAATGTTTTTCATGCTTAAAATCTAAAATAGATAAAAGGATTATATGTGCCTGATGCCAGCGACATGGCTGAAAGAATAAACAAGGCAGATAAAATAAGTAAGTAGGAAAGTTGAAGTCCATAGTTATAGCGGGAAAAAGTCTTTTTAAAGTAATTAATGCTGTTTTTCGCTGCAGGGGTCGAAAACAAAACTGCAACAACAAAAATTAGCAATATATTATTCTGCATTAATTCTCGAATTGTATTCCAGTTGGTAGGAATGGGAGCAAAACCTAATAGCGCTTTTAAAAATAAAATAGCCCCTGGGATTGTTTCAACCCTGAAAATTACCAGCGTTAGGTTGAATGCCAGCAACATATAAATATGCTGAAAAAACCTGGGTAACCTGCTCAATCGTTGCAATGCAGGCACTTTCTCCAAAATCATAAACACACCATGAGAAAGACCCCAAATCAGGTAATTCCAACTGGCACCATGCCACAATCCGCAGGTCACGAAAACCACGAACAGGTTCCGGTAGGTTATAAGGTCACCTTTGCGGCTTCCACCTAATGGAATATACAGATAGTCACGAAACCAGGTTGAAAGTGTAATGTGCCAGCGCTGCCAGAATTCGGTAATTGACCGTGAAATGTATGGGAAATTAAAATTTTCCGGAAAACGAAATCCAATCATTTTACCCAAGCCAATTGCCATACAGGAGTATCCCGAGAAATCATAATATAGCTGTAATGTGTAACTCAATATTCCTATCCATGCAATTCCTATGGAGAGTTCAGAGGATGGTAATGAAAAAATATGATCAGCTACCTGTGCCAATGTATTGGCTATTATCACTTTTTTTGCCAGACCGGTAATGAAACGTTTAATACCTGCGACAAAATCGTCGGTATAGATTCGGTGGTTCTTCATTTGGTCTTCAACATCACTATATCTGACAATGGGCCCTGCTATCAGTTGTGGAAACATAGTTACAAAAGTTCCGAAATTGACAAGGTTTCTATTTGCCGAAACATGGCCTCTGTATACATCAATCGTATAACTCATCGACTGAAATGTATAAAAACTAATACCTAGGGGCAGACTGACATTGATTAAACCATCAAGTTGTAAATGACTGATTCCCAAATTATCTAAAACTCGAATTATATTTTCGCCAAAAAAATTAAAATATTTGAAATATCCCAGCAATCCTAAGTTGGATATAATGGAAACAGCCAGCCAGATTTTTTGCGATTTTGTTCTGGATCCTCCTTCGGGTAATCGAAGCGATTGGTTTTTCTTAAATCCATTTACTATCATGATTCCGCAGCAGTAATCAATGAAAGTAGTTGTAAGCATTACCCAAATAAGAAAGCTTTCACCATAAAAATAGAAGAATAAACTACTGATGAGCAGAAAGGAAAAACGAAGTTTATCAGGTAAAATATGAAAAGCAAGCAGTACAACAGGTAGAAAAAAGAAAATGAAAATTATTGAACTAAATACCATAAATTAAAGCTATTTTTTTTAGGTTAATAAAACAGTAACTAACACAAAGGTTGAATATATATCAATAACCAATCTCCAAGGAATAAATTATATATTGCCCCGGGCTTCTTCCGGGGTCAAGTCTAAACAATTTCATAAGGGAATTGGAAGGTAATCTCAGGATAATTGTGTTTCGACCTTTTGAAAGATTTGCTGAAACTGAGTTTTCTTGACAAAACTCTGAACATTTTTTTGTCAGATAGAAAATCTGAAAATCTGTTTTGACCGGGGAAAAAATACTGATTCGCAAAGCCTGAACTAGGTTAAATAAACTTTTATTACCAATAATAATAGAGGGATCATCATTCGTTGCTGTGAATATTATTTCCGATTTTGTTGCCTCCATAATTATTATATCATTTATTTTTTTAAACAAACCATAGAATTTGTTCAAATCAACAGACACGAAATGATAATTGGTTTTCATGAAATTAGCCTTTAATAACTTGTAGTTATTTTCAGCCTTTTTCAATAGTTCATTCTGTTTGATCATAATTTCCAAAAAGACAGGTACAATTTGTTCAAGTGTAAGTCCTTTAATTGGGGGCTT
>CAJBPB010000250.1 GCA_903957365.1 uncultured Bacteroidota bacterium | reverse complement strand
GATGTCCTTTTCCAGATGGGGAAATTTGGGCAACAGGATCACCTGAATTGTGGTGCTTGTGGTTACGATTCGTGCGAGGAACATGCAATAGCCATTATTAATGGTTTGGCCGAAACTGAAATGTGCCTGCCATACTCAATAGAAAAACTTCACAAATACATTCGCGAGTTAAATTTATCGAAAGAAAAATTGGCCAACGTACAGGAAGCTTTGCGGCACTCAGAAAAGCTTGCAGGAATGGGGCAGCTTTCGGCCGGTATAGCGCACGAACTCAACAACCCATTGGGCGTAATTACCATGTACAGCAATATCCTTAAAGAAGAATTGCCAACGGATAGCCCTATGCTACAGGATATTGACCTTATTGTGGAACAAGCCGACCGTTGCCGGAAAATTGTTGGCGGCCTGCTGAATTTTGCACGGAAAAACCAGCTCAACCTTACCGAAACCGATGTGGTGAAGCTCGCCAAACACAGCGTTGATTCGGTGATTATCCCCGAAGGAATACAGGTAAAGCTACATTCAAATGTTACCGACCCTGTTGCCAACCTCGATTACGACCAAATGACACAGGTGCTCACCAACCTGCTGAAAAATGCGGTGGAAGCCATGCCCGAAAAAGGTGAGATTATGTTCGATATTTCCGATTCTACCGATCAGTTTACCATGAATATTACCGATAGCGGTACTGGGATACAGCCGGAAAATATGGACAAACTGTTTACCCCGTTTTTCACCACCAAAGGTATTGGAAAAGGTACAGGCCTTGGTTTGCCAATTATTTATGGCATCGTGAAAATGCACAAAGGCGATGTAACTGTAAAATCGAATATTGACCCAGATGCAGGGCCAACCGGCACTACTTTTACCATAACAATTCCACGTAGAAGGGGATAAATTTTACTGTGTTTTTGAACTGATAAAAAAAAGATGTAATTTGCTAAAATAATTATAATGAAAAAGAAAATCCTGATTGTTGATGATGATATGGATTACCTCTTCCAAATGAGGGTAAAGGTTGAACAAATGGGTTTTGAAACCATTACAGCCGAAAGCCAGGCCGAAGCGGAAAAAGTAATCCAGGAAATTAAACCCGATTTGTGCATCCTCGACTTGATGATGGAAAGCGATGACAGCGGTTTTATCCTCAGCTATAAAATAAAACGCAAATATCCGGACGTGCCGGTTATCATTGCCACAGCGGTTACAGCCGAAACAGGCATGACTTTCGATGTTCATGCCGATGAAAGCACACCATGGATAACTGCCGATTTGTTTCTGGATAAAGGTATCAGGTTCGATCAACTGCAACGCGAAATAAAGAAACTTCTGAAACTGTAAACCATGGCGACTTTTAAAATACTAATAATTGACGACGAACCCGGAATCCGCGAAGGGACAAAGCGCATTCTTCAAAATTTCAAGGTTGATTATCCATTTATGGATGAACAAATTGATTTTCAAGTACTTGAAGCCGGTACCGGAAAAGGTGGGATTGAGATAATTGATCGGGAAATGCCCGAGATTTTGTTGCTCGACAATAAATTGCCTGATATTCAAGGTGTTGAAGTGCTCGAATATGTAAAAAGCAAGCATTACGATATTATTGTTGTTATGATAACTTCGTATGCTTCCCTCGAACTGGCTGTAAAGGCCACTCGCGACGGTGCTTACGATTTCATCCCAAAACCATTTACCCCTCAGGAAATCAGGGCTTCAGTCGAAAATATCACCAAGCAGATTTTCCTGAAAAGGATGACCCAAACGCTTAATAAAACAGGAAAACAAATCAGGTTCCAGTTTTTATCAGTGTTGTCGCACGAATTAAAAGCACCTTTAAATGCAATTGACGGCTACCTTAAAATGATAAAGGACAAGCAGTTCGGAAACAATATAGATGCTTACGACGAAATACTTGATCGCTCACTCGAACGCGTCAAAGGCATGCGTACCCTTATACTTGATTTACTCGACCTTACCAAAATTGAAACAGGCAAAGCCACACAAAAGCTTGAAAAAGTCAGCGTCAGGAAGATTGTTCAAATGGCTGTTGATACCATAAGGCCTTATGCAATACAAAAAGATGTGGATCTTTATATTAATACCCGCGAAACGATTGAAATGAAGGCTGATCCCGGGGAGATTGAGATTATCATGAACAATCTCATTTCCAATTCGGTAAAATACAACAGAAATGGGGGGCGTGTGGATATTTTCCTTGAAAAATTGGAAAGTGCAGTGAAAATTACTGTTTCCGATACAGGCATTGGGATGAAAAAAGAAGATCTGGCAAAGATTTTCGATGATTTTGTGCGCATCAAAAGCAGCGAGACAAGGGAAGTAACAGGAAGTGGCTTAGGCTTGTCAATTGTTAAAAAAATTGTTGATATGTACAAAGGTACAATCGACGTGCAAAGCGAACCGAATAAAGGCACTACATTTGCCATTACCCT
>CAJBPB010000249.1 GCA_903957365.1 uncultured Bacteroidota bacterium | reverse complement strand
ACCTTTACACCTCTAAGCTCACCACACAGCTTACACATTTTAGTAACAACGAAAATTTTGATGAAAAACAGCTATTTTTTGAAGAAAAAAATATCAGCTACAGTCGGGATATTACAGATCGCAAAAAAACCGAACTATTATTTAAGGAAAAAGCAGAAGAAATAGAAGTCCAAAATGAAGAATACCAGCAACTAAACGAAGAACTGAATCAAACAAACCAGGAATTAGCTGCGGCCAAAGTAAAAGCCGAACAAAGCGAAGAGAAATTTTCAAAATCATTTTTCAACAGCCCTGATTCAATTATTTTAAATAGACTTGATGATGGCAAGATAGTAACAGTAAACAAAGGGTTTGTAAAAATAATGGGATATGAAGAAGCAGAAGTTTTAGGCAAAACAACTAGCGAGCTAAACTTTTACAAAAACCCCAAAGAAAGAAATGCAATAATTAATGCACTAAAAACAACAGGACAAGCTGTTGACATTGAATGTTGGTTTATTACAAAACATGGAGAAGAAAAATTAGGATTGTTGTCGGCTGCTATTATCGACATTGAAGGTGTAAAACATATAATCAGCACCAGCCGGGACATTACAGATCGCAAAAAAATCGAACTATTACTTCAGGAAAAAACAGAAGAAATAGAAGTCCAAAACGAAGAATTCCAGCAACTAAACGAAGAACTGAATCAATCAAATCAGGAATTAGCTGCGGCCAAAGAAATTGTTGAAATAAATGAAGCCAGAATGAAAATGGCTATGGAAGTAAGCAAATCAGGGGCATGGGACTGGGATATTCTGAAAAACACTTTTTATTGGTCTGATGAATTCCTGAAGTTATTTGGGTTACCTGAAAATACCATTGCCGGATTTGAAGCCTGGACTAAAGCACTGCATCCTGACGATATTGAAAGTGCCTCTTCTAAAATTAAGGAGGCAATTGAAAAACGTACAGAGTTACTGAGCGATTACCGGATTATCCTATTCAACAGCGAAATCAGGTGGATCAGGGCAACCGGACATGCCACCTATTTGAATAACAAACCGGTAAGAATGATTGGTTTGTGCATGGATATTACCGATCAAAAAACTGCTGAGCAGGAATTACAAAAAGCCAAAGAACGAGCAGAAGAAAGCGAAGCAAATCTTAAAGCCGCATTGGAAAATAGTCAGGCTGGAATTGCGATTGCTGAATATCCTTCAGGAAAATTGAAATATGTTAATAAATCAGCCTTACTGATCCGTGATAAAGAATATGGTGAAATAGTAAAAGACATTGATGTTGATAAATATGTTTCAAGCTGGCAAATACTCCATTTCGACGGCACACCTTACCAAACCGATGAAGTGCCACTGGCAAGAGCCATCTTATACGGCGAAACAAGTAGCCGCGAATTCATTGTCCGTCGTGACACCAAAGAAGACCGTTACGTATGGGCAAATGCAGCACCAATCTATAATGTACAAGGAATTCAGACTTCTGCAATTGTAATTTTTCTTGATATTACAGAGCGAAAGCAGGCAGAAAAAGAACTTAAAGAAAGCGAAGAAAAATATCGCATGGCTGAAATGGATTTGCTGGAAGCACAACAATTGGCAAATATCGGGAGTTGGCATTGGGATATTAAAACAGGCCTTGTTGCATGGTCAAAAGAACTATATGATATAAATGGTCATAATCCAGACATTCCTGTACCCGTTTTTGCTGATATGGAACCATACTATACTACCGAAAGCTGGAAAGTAATAAATGAAGCAGTAGCAAGGACTTTTAATACCGGTGAACCCTACAACCTTGACATTGAAATGGTAAAGCCTGACGGCACTGTTATATTTACAAATACCCGTGGTCGCGCCAATTATGATGAAGCAGGGGAAATGGTGAATTTACACGGTACCGTTCAGGACATCACCGAACGAAAGCGGTTGCAGGATGTGCATTCTTTCCTAAGCAGTTCAGGCTACCCGGGCTCCAATGAAAATTTCTTCGAATCGCTGGCAAAATACCTGGCCAAGATCCTTGATTCGGAATACGTTTGCATCGACAAACTCGAAGGCGATGGACTTATCGCACAAACGGTTGCCATTTATAACGAGGGAAAATTTGATACCAACGTTTCTTACACACTTAAACAAACCCCTTGCGGCGATGTGGTAGGTAAAACCATTTGTTGCTTTCCCGAAAATGTGTGCCAGTTATTCCCTCAGGATGAAGCGCTTCAGGATTTGAAAGCACACAGTTATATTGGAACCACGTTGTGGAGTTTCGATGGAAAACCCATCGGGCTGATTGCCATTATCGGGCAAAAACCTTTGAAAAATACTGCTTTTGCAGAAAACGTTTTAAAGCTGGTGGCTATTCGTGCCGCAGGAGAACTGGAACGCATGCAAACCGAAGATGAATTAAAAAAGGCCAAATTGAAAGCAGAAGAAAGCGAGGAATATTTCCGAAGTATTTTT
>CAJBPB010000248.1 GCA_903957365.1 uncultured Bacteroidota bacterium | reverse complement strand
TTTTAAATTGATTACGAATAGTTTTAAAGAATAAATCAAAGCATAGTTACCAGTCGGGTTTGAAAGGATATCTGAAATAAGGTAGGTTTCGTTTTTAAGTTGTTTCGATTTTGGTAATAATATAGAGGTAACCTCAACAAATTCAAGTTGAGAGGCTATAAAAGGATGATAAAAATCAGCCTTTTGCATGATTTCTTTCAGATCAATAATTTTGTTTCTGATGCTGCAAGATAATTCATTGTTATACTGATAAGCAAGAAATTTTAATATATCATAGGCATCATACACCATTATATACTGAAATGAATTCGTCAGTTCATTTATTTTTTGAAGGATAGATTCGTCATTAACGAAGCTGTTCTGATGAAAGAAATTTGTTTCAGTCTGCTGTCCGTTTGAAGTAATTGCTAACGCAAGCAACTGTGTCTGATATGGCTTGGCACCAATCGCGTAAGGAAGGGCTGGATTGTTCAGCACAAACTTGACAAAAACCGTGTTTGATTCGTGAACTGGGGACAATTGTTCGCGAATGAATTTTTTGTTCCAGTAAGGTTTTTCGGTATTATATGATTGGATAATTTCGAGTTGTACATCATTTTGAATGAATTTGCCAGGAATCTGGTCGGGCTGACTAATGCCATTATTTAACATATCAAACAGTTGTTCAACAGGAAACTGACATAGATTTAATATGCTTTTTCGGGGAATATTTTTCCAGCAGAAGTCCTTAAAATCGCATGGATAGGGATTGCTGCATTGCATTCCAATATCAATATCAGGAATTTTCCCAGATGCAAGCGTCTCTTTAAACAAAAGGATGTCTGTTTCGATCTCCAAACAGCGCGATTGAACACTTTTCAGAACAGATATACTTGTAAATAATTTATCGAGAATAAGTTCACCATCAAAAACATATTCCTTATTCATGATAATAAGATGAAAATCATATATTTTGATTCCAGCCCCATGTAAAACATAGTATTGCAGTGCGGCGTCGGTAAGATATGTTTCGCTGATCGACAGACTGCTTTTCACTTCATACGCATTCCATCCATCTTCGTCTCTTACAAGAATATCGAGCATAATCAATACACCATTGTATTGCACCACAGCTTCATAAATGACAGAAATAGCAGGATTTAAGATTGCCTGAGCGGTCTCTTCTGCTTTTTTCTGGTATTGGGTAGGTGATCTTGGACTCATATCCACGCCACCGGGATATAAATCGCGGGCAAGCTTTCCAATATCGGTTCCTCTTCTGAATTTTGCCATCTGCTCAGGACTGATTCTGTCGCGCATTTTACCATAAAACTTATTCAGATACAATGATTTGGTGCATTGTCTGGCACGGATAAAAGTTGATTTTGAAAGTGTATGTCCTGCCATTCTTTTTACTCGTTTTTCAGATTGGATTTATGAAATTATTGGTCACTTTTCAAAATGACTGAAAAAAAATATTTTATTCAGGTAATATTATTTCAGTTCAATCCTACTTACAAAAGTGAATGATTCTTTTTTATTCAGTTAGAATTACCTGATCTTCGGAAATCAATGGCTGGTTTAAATACCTTCGCATCAATTGTGCAATGGCAAGTACATCTTTCTGACAATAGGTCTTGATGCGTTCAAGATTTCTTTCTTCATAATAAACCTTTGCTACCTGACTTCCGTCGATATCATCTTTTGGTGTCGGAATCTGAAAAATAGCTGTAAGTAAGTCGAGAGAGGTATAGTTTTTATAATCACCAAACTTCCACAACTCCATCGTGTCGATGTGTTTTATTTCCCAAGGTTTTTTGCCTGCAAATTGCAGAATAAGAGGAAGTTCAATTCCATTGATAAGCATTCTCCTTGCGATATAAGGAAAATCGAATTCTTTGCCGTTGTGCGCGCATAGCAGTGCGTCTACTTCATTGTAATGCCGGTTAAGCAGCATAGCAAACTCTTCGAGCAATACCTTTTCTTCGTCGCCATAATATGATTTGATCCGGAATTCTTTGCGATGGAAAAAACCGACAGAAATAACTATGATCTTACCAAACTCAGAATAAATGCCGGCCCTATCATACATTTCTTCAGGTGTTTTTTCAGTATCACCAATAAGATAGGTGGCTTTTTTATCCCAGAGTTTCCGCATTCTTTCTGATAAATCATTGTATTTTTGAAATGCAGGAACAGTTTCTATGTCTAAAAATAAAACGTTGTGAAGGTTCAGGTTGTATAGCATGGCAATATTGTTTTAGGTTGAAACGCATTGTAAAGATACAATAAGATGTTAATTGATTAAACTTTAACCGGTACTTTCACAATTTTCTTTTTACAAAATTTACCAGACATCATTCTGATTTCTGTTTTAATGTATAATTCTTCTGTCAGTTTTTAAACTTGGTTCAGGATGGTAACCAAATCTGATTTAAAACCGACACTCCTTTTTATATTGGAGGGTATTGAACGAAATAATACTATTAATACTCTTTGCTGACTGAAGGTTTTTCATTCGTAAATTTGACTATACCCATAAAATCAATACATTGTTATTCCTTTCTCAGGCTTTTAAGAGTTGGTTAATTAAAACAATAAAACGCGTATTTGACGAATATATCCGGCATCAGCACATTTTCCGCCTATTTTTACTGATTAGAATTAAAAATCGTGAAATATCAATGTTGGTTTGCATCCAGATTCGCATGGGCATAGGTTTGTAAATACAAATGGATGATTTAAGAATTATAAATAAAATAATGGATTGATTATTTTGTAAATGAATGGATTGAAACCTGGGTTATCTGAAACAGAGGATGGTTCAAACTCCTTGTATAATAAGACGCTAAACGAGTTTTATCATTCTAAATTTGGTGCAATTACTGAATCGAACCATATTTTTATACAAAATGGATTATGTCGGAATAATAACAAAACAGATATTGTTCGTATTCTTGAAGTCGGTTTTGGAACGGGATTAAATGCTTTGCTGACTTTAAAGGAAATGCATGGCAAAGTAAGAGTTAATTATTGTGCTATCGAATTGTATCCAATTGATATTGAGACCTCTGAATCATTAAATTTTTGCAACTTTCCTGATTTGGAATCATTCAGACAGAATTTTCTGGCTTTTCATACTGCAGAATGGGAAACAGAAATCAGAATTAAGGATGATTTCACATTGCATAAAATGCGAATTGATTTACTAGCCTTTCAACCAGAACCGGATTCATTTGATTTGATCTATTTTGATGCTTTTAGTCCTAATGTACAGCCCGAACTTTGGTCAGAGACAATTTTCCGGAAACTATATTTATCGCTTAAAGTGAAAGGCATACTGGTAACTTATTGTGCCAAAGGTATTGTGAAGCAAGCTTTGCGAAAGGTTGGCTTTGAAGTGAAAAGATTAACCGGTCCGCCTGGTAAAAGGCATATAATACAAGCGATCAAATCTGCTGATTAAAAAAAAGTATCAGTTTTCATTTAATAATAAAATCAATATAACCCACAGGAAGAGTGTCGCTAACTTGTATATCAGTCACTTTAGCCCAGGAAGGACCTTTCTGACACCAATGTACAAACTCTATCAATAATTCACTTTCAGCTTCTGCTTCAATCAATACACTGCCATCAGGACGGTTTTGCGCAAAACCTGTGACATGCAATTCCTTCGCTTTTTGAAGTGCATTATACCTGAATCCCACACCTTGCACCCGACCAGAAACCTTAATAATTGCCGCTTGTTTTTTCATTGCAAACGTTTCATAACCATCTTATCAATATATACAAACAAATCTTCAGGATTCATCGATCGCCATGGCACCTGATTCAGGTTTCCGCCTGTAAGTATATAGTAATCAATGTGATATTTGGTCATTTCTTCAAGAATATGTTTTCTGAAATTTACTCCTGCTATCCAACCTTCTTCAATGTTATCAAACCATTCTGAATAATAATCATTTCCATCTGCATGAAAATTTAAAACATTATCGCCAAGAAGAATAAAATATTTAATGCCCTTATCGATGAGTACTTCGGCTACCTCCCGGTAAAAATACATGATGTCGTTGTAAATCAAATCGTTCCATTCACCTATAAATTCGATAATACAGAAGGCTTTTTCATAATCGCAATAAAGCAGTTTCATATACATTGTAAGCGAACCGAATGAGTCCCACTGCGGATGGATATAATGGTTGTAAATCGTATCAGTAAAATAAACCTCGCTGTTTTTGTGTCCATAAAAAGGTGAATGCGGATCTTTTGATGCGATATAGTAATTCCTCCAGTTGTAATGCGGTTCGATATCGTGCATATAATATTGAGGTTGAAGTTTTTAGTTAATATAATCTTTTTGGTGTATTATTGATTCTTTACCAAACAGGGGTGAAACAGGCTTTTTACTGCTGTAGGATATTTACAGGCTTATACTGCAAATTTCAGTCCAGGAAGTTTTTTCAGTTCACTATACAACTCATTCAGATGTTCCTGATTCAGAAGCAATACGCGGAGGGTATGACTAGCGAATTTTCCTTTTCCACTTTCTTTCACTCCAAGGTATTCGTTTGCAACAGCCAGTCGTAACAGCAATAAATCGAGTTCTCGCTGTGTTTCAGTCAGACTTACAAGTGTTTCAACGACAACTTTCAGTTCAAATGTTACCGGAAATTCAATTTTTGGTTCATTCTGATTATTTTTTACTGATGTATCTCCACCATTCAGGTTAATTTTTTGATTCATTCTTATTGTTTTAAAAATTACGTACTAAACGTATGCTGCCCCACCGATGAAAACGTCCGCCTTTTATTTCGGGGCTTATTTGTGTGAAACCAAGAACTATACCATTTTGTTTGTAGAAACAACTTATTCCGATATTGATTCTGGTCAAATGATGATTTAATTCATTGTATGACAATGTATAAGGACTGTTTTTTTGAAATAATCCTCCATTGAGTGTTGCATTGTAAAGGATAAACTGCTGGCTTATTTCTGCCACCATCCAATAGTTTAATTTTTGACTATTAGTGTATTCAATTGTACCGGGTTTTGCGGTGTAGAATCCTTTGAAATAGCCGTTGAATCTTCCTAACCGAAGCATGAGCGCACCTCCAAGGTCTGTGTTCATAGTGCCGGCACTACTTTGAGCAGACACGTTTAATTCGAAATTTCTGTTGCTGATTATACCTTTTTCGATTTGAGTCTGAAAATTTAAAATAATATCATTTTGTATCTGATACTTCCATCCGACCGGATATAAATCGTGCAATCCACTTTGCAATGAGGAGGCCATAGAATAACTTCCCAGGACACCAGTACGTATCGACGAACTCAGTTTCAGTTTCCGGTCCGTATCATAAGAGATTTTAAAAAACTCAAAGTAAAGAATGCCGGAAAAAGGTCGGTCATATAAAGTGATTTCGGTCGCTTCCGGATTAATTCCCGTGTACATATTTTGCCTTATACCTGCTCCATAATAATTCAAAGCATTTTTCCCTATGCTGGGCAAGACGCGGCTAAGTCCGAAAAATTGAAAAACAGGTGCTATCACACTGATTTGCATTCCATTGGTAAAGTAATAATCAGTATTTGTAAAGACATCATTTTCAAAGTCAATTAAAAAGTACCGATTTAAACTGGTTGTTGGTTCACCATTATAGCTTAACGTTTTGTAGATATCAGGATTGGATTTTAAGTTATCATAAGATTCCGCAACAG
Organism: uncultured Bacteroidota bacterium; assembly: GCA_903957365.1. Taxonomy (GTDB): domain Bacteria; phylum Bacteroidota; class Bacteroidia; order Bacteroidales; family F082; genus CAJBPB01. Next base: position 11,732 of record CAJBPB010000248.1, on the reverse strand, counting down.
GCAGCTGATTAGCCGGACCAGATAAAAGTGTACCGATATTATCTTGTTTACGGAAGTCTGAATAATTGTTTTTCACCACGGTATCATCCTTGTATATATTTTCAGAAATACCTTGATCGGGCGATTGAAGAACTTCATTCAATACAGACTTTTTAATACCGGGATGGGTGTGCTCACCTGACATGACAGTTTTTTCCGCTTGTTGTTGTCTGCAACCAGGCATCAACAACAGGCAAAAAACGAATATGAATTTTATATACAATCCGTATCGAACCATGTGTGTGCAAAGATACGATTTTCTATAGGGCTTGCATTCTGAGAATAATATCGATGATTTATTCTTACGGACAGCAAACGTAAATTGAAATAAACTATGGGTTGATTCAGAAGCAGCATAAGTTTTATAGTTGTGATTCGAAGTGTTAAATGCAGGCCATATGTTTCTGATGATTCTGAAATGGCGAAAATACAGCCGCTGAGTCATGCATGTAAACGAACATAACAAAAGTTGATAATCACTTATGGACCGGCAAAAAATTTATGTTATGACCGGAATCAGATTAAATGGAAAAAGTAACAAAACACCTGCTCTAAAAAATCTTTGGATATTTGACAGGATTGTATTCATGCATCGTATTATAGATGCTGTCAAAAACATCCTCAGCGTTCGGATTTGAAAAATAGTCGCCATCGGTACTATAAGCAGCACGATGGGCCTTGGCAGTCAGTGTTTTAGGTTCTGAATCAAGGTACTTATAAGCTTTCTGAACCTCCATTACTTCCTGCATCATATAACTGGTCGCACCGCCAGGAACATCTTCATCAAAAAACAGAATCTTGTTTGTCTTTTGCAGTGATTTTGCTATGACTCCATGAATATCGAATGGCAGCAATGTTTGTACATCGATAAGTTCCACTTCAATACCAAATTCGGATAACTGTTCAGCGGCTTCTTCAGCTATCCTAACACATGAGCCGTAAGTAACAATGGTAATGTCACTGCCGTTTCTTAATATCTCAGGCACTCCCGGAGCAATACGGAATTCACCGATATTTGATGGTTTGCGTTCACGCAACCTGTATGCATTCAGTGGTTCAATGATAAGCGCAGGTTCGTCGGAAGCAAGAAAAGTATTATAAAAACCCGCAGCCTGTGTCATGTTTCGTGGAACGGCCACATAAACTCCTCTGATTGAATTGATAACCATGCTCAGCGGTGATCCTGAATGCCAGATTCCTTCCAGACGATGTCCGCGTGTGCTGATAATCATGGGAGCTTTTTGTCCGCCCCTTGTACGGTAATGTAAGGTAGCCAGATCGTCGCTGAGTATTTGAAGCGCGTACAACAGATAATCAAAATACTGAATCTCTGCAATCGGACGTAATCCTCTCATTGCCATACCAATACCTTGTCCAACGATGGTCGCTTCACGGATGCCTGTATCTGCAATACGCAGACTTCCGTATTTATCCTGCAGACCTTCATAAGTCTGGTTCACACCGCCAATTTTACCGACATCCTCTCCAAAAGAAACCACCAATGGATTGGTTTCAAATATCTTATCAAAATTATCGCGTAAAATTTCACGTCCGGGAACAAGTGGCGCATCTGTTTCAAAAACAGGATCGATACCCAAAATTTTCATTGCTGACAATGCTGATTCAGAATGAAGATGGGAACTGTAAATCCGGTTTCCGTTTAATTCTGCTGCCCTGAGCCAGTGTGTTACATTTGTTTTTAATGAGTTTTCAGGATGGGTACAGGAATCACAGAGCAATCTCAAAATTTTCTTTCCAGATGAAAGCATATCCTTCCGGATAGGTTCACCCTTTTTCGCTAATTCCGATTTTATTTGTTCGATCTTTTTTGTTTTAGAACAGTTACAGGTTGTAACATCAATCAACTTAACAAGATCATCACGTTGTTTGATCAATGGTTGTTGAAAATGACTCCAGGCATTTCGCCGGGCATCGCGGGCACTTCTCTCTGCTTCTGATTCAATTTTGTCAAGTGTCGCAGCATCAGTATACCCTTTTGCAAGTATCCATTGGCGCATCATTTTTATTCCGTCAGTATCGATTTCACGCTGAAGCTGTTCAGTATTTTTATATCTTTCATGTGAGCCTGAGGTCGAATGGCCCTGTGGTTGAGTACAGCCCACAATATGAAACAATACAGGCACATGCTCCGTTCTGCATTTTTCAATACCTGACTTATAGGTCGTTACAAGGGCTTCGTAATCCCATGCATTGACTTTGTATATATAAAAGCCATCCTTATCTGCTTCTTTTTCAAAACCTTTTAGTATACCTGAGATATCGCTTTTTGTAGTCTGCAATTTGTTTGGAACCGAAATACCCCAACCGTCATCCCAAACAGAGATTGCCAAAGGAACCTGTAAAACACCTGCTGCATTTAATGTTTCAAAAAAATGCCCTTCAGAAGTAGAAGCGTCTCCAATGGTACCAAAGGCGACTTCATTCCCTGCATTTGAAAACTGGGTATATTGCTGCAGCTGTTTGTTTTCGCGAAAATGTTTCGAGGCCAAAGCTAATCCTAGCAAACGAGGCATCTGACTGGCTGTTGGTGAACTGTCACATGCCGAATTTTTCAATGAAGTAAGGTCTTTCCATTCGCCTTTCTCATCTAGAAAACGGGTGGCAAAATGATTGTTCATGAGTCGGCCGCCATTGGCCGGATTATATTCAAGGTCGGTATCTCCGTATAATTGAGCAAACAGTTCTTCAGGGCTCATAATACCTGCTGCGAGCATGAATGTCTGGTCACGGTAATAACCTGAACGCCAGTCTCCATTGCGGAATACTTTTGCCATAGCAAGCTGTGGGATTTCTTTACCATCTCCAAAAATTCCAAACTTGGCTTTACCGGTAAGCACTTCGCGTCTTCCCAGCAAACTGATCTGTCTGCTGACACATGCTGTCTGGTAATCATTTAAAACTTCTTCCTGGTTAAAAACAAACCCTTCTTTTGGCATGTTCTCCTTTATTTTTGCCATACTTCGCTAATTATATGTTGATGCATCGCAAAGGTATAAAAAAAAAGTGCCTGTTTTTTGGAACAGACACTTTAACAAATGGATATTAAAATCCATTTATAAAGTTATTGATTATCCTTTTTATTTGGATGACAGTACTTTATCAATAATGGCTTATCAATTAATTTTTTGTAGATAATCCAAAAGGAATCTTCAAGCTAAATGTAAAATTTCTGCCCGGATTAAAAAGATTCACCTCTTTTAGTGTTGACAAGTGGTCTATATATTTGGTGTCAAACAGATTGTTTAAACTGAATCCAATCGAGATTGACTGGCTTTTCACTTGGATATTACCTCCAATAGATAAATCGACAAGCGAATAATCGTCAGTAACCGATTCATCCAGTGCAATATCGTCCTTTTTAAAGGCAGTCTGATTGTTGATTGAAATAAAGGCTTTCTTTAATAATAATAACTTTTCTTTCGTTAATCTGATTTCGAAATTAAGTTTGTTGGCTGGTATGAAAGGCAGGTTATTACCATCATTTTGTTTTCCTGTTACTGTAGAAAAAGTACCAGCCAGATGCAACCATTTCAATGATTCAGGGTGAAAATGTATCCCAGCCTCACCACCAAACAAATATGCATCACGCTGTGTGTATTTATAGATATAAATTCCTGAAACAGTTGTATCACCGGTTGGCGCAATGAAGATATAGTGGTTAATTTTGTTGTAAAACCCAGCAAGATCGAATGTCAGATTGTTCAGATGATAATGTGTACTCAAATCCAATTCAAGGGAATTTTCAGGAACAAGGGTATTATCACCGACTTCATAGCGGGTTTCGTGCTGACCGTTTGAGGTTAGTTCGGCGAGATTGGGTGTCCGGTAAGCAGCGGCAATATTTGCTCTGAATAAAAGATGTTCGTTAACATTGTAAGTTGCTCCTGCAGATCCACTGAAACTGCCGTAATTTTTGTCAAGGGCAGGACGAAAATCATCAGCATCAGACTGGCCCAGCGCTGTTGAAATAAGTTTTTTTGTGTCATAACGTATACCAACCTGAGCAGTCATTTTTTCGGTGAATGATTGTTTTAAAACAGCAAAGAGTGAGTAATTATCTATTGTTGCATCAGGTAAAAGTTTCGTTTCACGGTCATTCAGATTGGTGTTTTTCTGGTTCATTCCCTGAAATCCAAAAATGTATTCTGAAGCTGCACCAACAGGAAGATGAAGCTTTGTCTCATAAGTGATTGTGGCAAGACTCATTTGAATTTCATAAGTCTCCGGTTCTCCGAAATGAATGAGTTCCGTGTTTTGAAAGGCCGCGTTCATATCTAATTTGGCTTTGCCAAAATACAGTTTGTTTTGACTTGACAACAGATGGGTATGAAGCTGCTGGTAAAAAATTTCAGTATTTCTACCCCGGTCACCTATTAATTCAATGGCTTCATCTTCAACAAGTCCAAGGTTTTGCTCGTTATAATCATAATACATTTTAAATGTACCTGACTTAGTTGTAAAACCAAAATTTGATTTCAACGACATTTCATTGAATCTTGAGTTAGGCACATAATCACCACCACCCTGTAAGAAATCCGCATGTGTCTTTTGCCCTATTCTTATTCCGGCAAATAATTTTTCAGAAGTGCCTTTTATACCAAGGTTGTTGTTCATTCCCAATGTGTTGGAAAATAATTGCATATTATAATCACCGCTTATTGTTCCTATCGGCGCTGGCTTTTCTTTGATAAAATTCAGAACACCACCAATAGCATCTGAACCATAAAGCAGAGAAGCAGGTCCTTTAATGACTTCGACTTCATCAATACCAAATTCATCAATTCCAAGCGGATGGTGGCTTGAGTATTGATAATTTTCAAAACGAACCCCATTATTCAGGACCAAAATGTCATTCATTGATAGTCCGCGTATCACGGGTTTTGAAACGCCGCTGCCTTTTGAAATCATATCAACACCCGGAATTTTTGTAAGCATCTCTGTGAAATTAGGCGTAGTTTTTACTTCAAAGGGCTCAATGCCCAGCTTTTCAATCTTGACAGCATTTTCGTGCTGGGTTGAATTGAATCCACCAGTTATCACGATCTCTTCCGATTCAATAGCACACGATTGCAATGTAATATTCAGTTCAGCGCTTTTACCATTAAATGTGATTTTTTTAACAATACTGGTAAAACCAATATAGGAGAAATGAACGGTTATGTTTCCGTTGGGTAAATTAATCAATGTATAATTCCCCTCAGTATCAGAAATAGTTCCTTTGTTGATTTCGGGTAAAAAAATTGTTGTCCCCGGAATTGGTGAATTATTTATATCGGTGACTTTGCCTTTTATGCTATTTTGCGCGTTTACAGCATGATACAGTAATATCATAGCGCATACTATGAAAATTTTCTTCATTTTATTACGATTTTATATTTACAAAAATTTGGTTTTGCCGAACTGATCGGCTTACAGCAATTCTGTAAATTGGGGTGGGCCACGTAATAAAAAGGAGTAGCCGGTAAATGCATATTGAAAGTCAGGCCTGTAGGTATCAGACTGGCTCGGATGTGAGACAAATGATATTTCCTGAAGCGTAGTGTTGCTAAGGATATAATGATAAAAATCGAAGCTGCAAAGGTCACAATGATCTTCATGACCGTTAATCTGAATCTCATTACCATGATAATGGTGAAGGTCATGATGATGCGGATGAACGAGCTTTTGAACCGATGGGAATAACAACAAACCAACCAGAATGGCTGTAAGCAGCTGTAATGAAATCCTTTCGGATTGCTTCCTTTGATTCATTTACTGAAATGATTTGGTTGCAAAATTATTGCAAATAAGTATTGAACAGATTTTGATTGAAAATGTTCAACGAGGGTTGAAAATTTCGAGCATGGTGAACCCAATATATTTAATAAAATATCTTGTTATACCGCAAACGGGATAACCTTTTGTATTCGTTTACACAATAAAGGTTGGGTTAAAGCCCATATTGTATTGACTATCATTTAATCCCAACCTTGTTTCGATAGGCTCACGCCCGTGGTCTGGGTTAATGATGAGTGGTAATTTTCTCGGTATTACTATAAATTACAATCTCCTCGGACAACTTGGTAGTTTTACTGCCTCACCTTTGAAACTGCCTTCCACACAATCTGATGGATCGCAGCAGGTATGGCAAACACGTTTAAAGGCTGCAAAATCAATCAATTGAATATCCTTTGTAAGGAATTCACTTTTTTCAGGTTCGCTTTTCAGCAAATCTGTGCTTAGGTATTTTTTATTACTATCCGGAAAAACTGTAACGACAACAGCATCCTTACCCAATTCATTTTGAACCATTAATGCACCGATAAAGTTGGCGCCAGAAGAAATGCCAACCGCAATACCAAGTTCAGAAGCAAGTTTCTGGGCCATTATAATGGCCTCTCCATCATCAACAGCCACAATATGATCAAGTTTTTTAAGGTTGACAATGGCAGGAATAAACTCATCTGATATCCCTTGTATCCTGTGTTTGCCAACTTTATATCCGGTTGATAGGGTAGGGGAGTTAAGGGGTTCAAGTGGGTAAATCCCTATATCCGGTTGTTGTTCTTTTAAATACTTTCCAATTCCCATGATAGTTCCTCCTGTTCCGACACCGGCAATAAATGCATCTGGTCTCAGGTTCCGGTATTTAAGTTGCCACCATATTTCGGGTGCAGTCGTTAGATAATGCGCTTCAATGTTATCTTCATTTGAGAATTGATTTGTAAGAAATCCACCAATGCGTGCTGCTTCCAGATTTGCTTTTTCAATACTTCCCAAAAAACCGCCTTCTTCTTTGCTAACTAAATGAATAGCTGCTCCCATCGACCGGATAAGATTTTTTCTTTCAGAACTAATCCAATCAGGCATATAAATAGTGACTGAATGACCTAGAGCTTTACCAATTGCAGAAACAGAAATGCCTGTGTTTCCGCTGGTAGCCTCGATCAGGGGCATATATTGTTTTAACTCACCGCGTTCATAAGCTTTAGTTAAAATATGAAAAGCCATTCGGTCTTTTATACTACCAGTCATATTCAGGTTTTCGGCTTTTGCATAAATAATACGTTTTTCACCTTTATAAGTGAAATGAATGGCTAAAAGTGGCGTGTTTCCAATTAAACTGGAAATTTTTAATGCTTTTGCTAACATAATCAATGCGGTTTATTTATTGCATAAAAATATAAAAATCGACCAATGATCTAACAAACATGGCTTATTCAGAAAGTTTATAAAGAAGCTAAAATCAACCGGCCAAAATTGGATTACAGTATTTAGTCACTGAGGGTGGAAATATGAATTATAAAAATGTACCTTTAACTCTGATCGCTTATTGTCATTCTATTTATGCAAGCCGCATTCTTTCTGGTCAGGGAGCTCCCACCACCAACGTCCGGCCCTGATGTCTTCTCCTTCTGTAATTGCCCGTGTGCATGGCTGGCATCCAATACTTGGGAAACCTGTATCATGTAAAATATTGTATGGTATGTTGTTTTCCTGAACGAAAGTCATGACATTTTCTTCTGTCCAATTTAATAAGGGATTAATCTTATATAGTTGGTTAACTTCATCAAATTCAACGATCTGCATATCCATTCGTGTAACAGATTGTTCGCGTCGTAAGCCGGTAACCCAGGCGTCCAGTCCAGAAAGGGCACGTTTCAGTGATTGTGTTTTGCGAACTTTACAACATAATTTACGGTTTTCAATACTTTCATAAAACAGATTAATGCCGAAATGGTTTACCATTTTTTCAGTTTCAACACGATCAGGAAAGAATATCTCAATATTAACCTTGTATCTGGCTTTGGTTCTGTCAATTAAGTCATAGGTCTCCGGAAATAGCCGGCCAGTGTCAAGTGTGAAAATTCTGATTACAGGAACATATTTGGAAATATAATGTGTTATAATCTGATCCTCAAAACCTAAACTGCTTGCAAAAGCAATGTTTTCACCAAATATCTCAGTTATTTCCTTAAGAATTGTATCTGGCTCTGCATTTTCAAGCTTATGATTTAATTGTTGTAATTCAGTTGCTGTCAATTTCATGCTGTGGTATTTCTATTTGATGCAAAGATATGAATTGTTGTCTTTAAGGTGGTAATTGTTTGAATATACAAATACCTTATCGCTTATGATCTTACCTTTCTGGTCATTCTGATTTTCATGTATATTTGATGATCAATTTAAATCAGCATGAAACTTCATTTTATTGCTATCGGGGGCAGCGCTATGCACAATCTGGCTATCGCATTGAAAATCAAAGGTTATGATATAACCGGATCGGATGATGAAATATTTGAACCATCCCGATCCAGACTCTTGAAATACAATATTTTACCTGAAAATATTGGATGGTTTCCTGAAAGGATTAGCCCTGACATTGATGCCATAGTACTGGGAATGCATGCACGGGCCGACAATCCTGAATTGCTGCAGGCACAAGACCTTGGGATCAAAATCTATTCTTATCCTGAGTTTTTATACGGGGAATGTAAAAATAAAAAACGGGTGGTTATTGGTGGTAGTCATGGTAAAACAACCATTACATCCATGATTTTGCATGTTTTGCAAGCTAATCAGATTGATGTAGATTATATGGTTGGAGCGCAGCTGGAAGGATTTGAGGTAATGGTAAGGCTTTCAGATTCGGCTGAGTGGATGGTGATGGAAGGCGATGAATACCTTACTTCGCCCATCGACAGGATACCAAAATTCCTGCATTATCATCCACATATTGCGGTAATCAGTGGCATTGGTTGGGATCATATCAATGTTTTTCCAACATTTGAAAACTATATCGATCAGTTTCGATTATTTATCAGATCTATTGAACCGGGTGGATGCTTAATCTACGATCATACTGATCAGGAGGTTCGTGCTATTTCCAATGAAGCAAGTATAAGATCTATCGGTTACGAAATGCATCCATATAAAAGTGATGGATTGAAGAGTTTAGTGCGGAATTCAAGTGGTGAAACTATTGAATTACAGGTTTTCGGGCAACACAATATGATGAACCTGAATGCTGCCCGGTTTGTTTGTCTGGAAATGGGTGTTTCGGAAAATCAATTTTATCAAACAATCGCCAGTTTCAAAGGTGCTTCACGTAGATTGGAGTTAGTGCATGCTTGTGAATCAGGTGCAATCTTCCGCGATTTTGCGCATGCGCCATCCAAAGTGAAAGCCAGTGTGATGGCTGTAAGACAGCAATTTCCAACCTACAAATTGATTGCATGCCTCGAATTGCACACTTTCAGTAGTCTGAACGAAAGTTTCATCGATCAATATTTTCATTCATTGCAGCCTTCGGATATAGCGATCGTTTTTTATGATCCTCATGCAGTGGCTTTGAAAAGATTACCGGAAATAAATTTTGACAGAATCAGAAACGCATTTGGTAGAGATGATCTGCTGGTTTTTTCAAACAGGAATTTGTTACTTGAATTTCTCTATGATCAGGAATGGCAGTATACAGTTGCTCTTTTTATGAGTTCAGGGAATTTTGATGGACTGAACTTTGGGAATTTTGTCAGGGAAATAGGTTGGTGATTAAATGAAAAATCCCTGAATAAAAATGATTTATTCAGGGATTTTTTATCTTGAAAATCTGGTTAGCTATTCATCGAAACCAGAAATTCTTCATTCGTTTGGGTAAATCTCATTTTGTCTTTCAGAAATTCCATTGCCTCAATCGGATTCATATCAGCCAGGTGGTTTCGCAACACCCAAATGCGCTGCATACTTTCCTTATCGAGGAGCAGATCTTCACGTCTTGTGCTTGAAGCCACGATATCAATGGCTGGCCAGATACGTTTATTTGATAAACGACGGTCGAGTTGAAGCTCCATATTACCGGTTCCTTTAAACTCTTCAAAGATTACTTCGTCCATTTTTGATCCTGTATCAATCAGCGCGGTAGCAATGATTGTAAGTGAACCACCGTTTTCAATTTTACGGGCAGCGCCAAAGAATCTTTTTGGTTTTTGCAATGCATTAGCTTCCACACCACCTGATAAGACTTTGCCTGATGCAGGAGAAACAGTATTATATGCTCTTGCCAGACGTGTAATTGAATCCAGAAGTATTACAACATCATGTCCGCATTCGGTAAGACGCTTGGCTTTTTCAAGTACAATATTGGCGATCTTAACATGTTTGTCAGCAGGTTCATCAAAGGTGGATGAAATTACCTCGGCGCGCACGCTTCTGGCCATATCAGTTACCTCTTCAGGACGTTCATCAATCAATAATATGATTAGATAAACCTCAGGATGGTTGTTTGCAATGGCATTTGCAACCTCTTTCAGCAGAACGGTTTTACCGGTTTTTGGCTGGGCAACGATCAATCCGCGCTGGCCTTTGCCAATTGGGGCAAACATATCCATAATACGTGTTGACATGGTGCTTTCTTTGTGGCCGGTTAGTCTGAATTTCTCTTCCGGGAATAACGGTGTGAGAAAATCAAATGGTATACGGTCACGCACTTCATCAGGTGTTCTGCCATTGATAAGATCAACTTTGATGAGAGGGAAATATTTTTCACCTTCTTTCGGAGGACGAATTGTTCCTTTGACAGTATCTCCGGTTTTTAAACCAAACAGTTTGATCTGTGATTGGGAAACATAGATATCATCAGGTGAATTCAGATAATTATAATCGCTTGAACGCAGGAATCCGTACCCATCAGGCATAATTTCAAGCACACCTTCGGCGCTGATAATGCCTTCAACTTCGAAGCCATAATCATCACGTTTTGGTTTTTTGTGAAATTCTTTTTGTTGTGGCCGGTTTTGGTAGTTTGAATTACCATCCTGAGGATCAACCGGTCTTACATTTACTTCCTGAATTGGATCTGCAGCTATAGCCCCAGATGATTCTTTTACTGTTGTCTCAGGCTGAATTGCTGCTACAGATTCATCTTCAAGCAAGGTGAGTGGTTCAATAAAAGTTTTTTCTTCTTTAACAGGCACTACTTCTTCCTTCTTTGGTTCAAACTGGCGTTGTTCAAACCTTGGTTTGTTGTCTTCCCTTCTGAAACCTTGTCGCTCAGGTCTGTCTTGTTTAGGTCTTTCAGGCATTTCGTTGGAAACGACTGGTACAGGCTTTTCAAAAATTTCCTTAGGGGTTACCGGCAGGTTTGCAAAACCTAATTCTTCTTTAAATAAAGGCTTTTTATCACGGATGTCGTTTCTTCGTTCCGGTCTGTTTGCCTCAGGATTACCAACTGGAGGTTGGTTTGACCGCTTGTTTTCAGGCTGACGTTCAACACGGATTCTTTTTCTGTGTTCGCGTTGTTCTGGTTTATTGTCTTCGCGATTGGATGGATTTTCTTTTGGAAGTTTGGATAAGTTCAAAGCTTGTTGATCAAGGATTTTATAGATAAGATCCTGCTTTAGTAACTTTTCGAGTTTAGGAATTTCCAATTCTTTGGCGATTTCTCTTAATTCGCCGACAAGCTTATTGTTAAGCTCTACGATGTCATACATGTGTGATCGATTTGATAATAAATTTTTTTTTATTTAGATTCTTTTTCAGATGAGAAAGAAAAGAACAAGGACTTAAATTTCAATAAGATAAAAGAAATATTCAGGGGTTTTTTTAAATCAGATTTGCAAATATACACAACAATTCAATATATGCAAGAAGTTTTTTATAATAAGGTTGAATAATTTATTTTTTTTATTCTTCAA
>CAJBPB010000247.1 GCA_903957365.1 uncultured Bacteroidota bacterium | reverse complement strand
TTCCTAAGTATTTCATACCAGCACTATCATGGTATTTCAAAACCTGATGACCTTGCAAGCTTAGAGGCATACAGACAATTTGATTTATATATCAATACATATTCGCTTGGTATGGGAATTAAAATAGGTCATTCTGATAGAAATTTGTCTTTTTCTCCATTTTTTAATCTAATTTTTGGTGATCCTGTCCGAATTCAATCATCGAGTGTTTATGTGGATGGCCTTATAAGTTATGGCAGTGAAAACGCATACAACGGGACCTATATGGGCGTTGGAACTTTGGGAATAGAACCTGGACTGCTGGTAAAATACAAACTGGGATCAATGTTCGCTATTGAATGCGAAGTGTCGAACGCCTGGGCAAACACGGTTAGCTCAACTATGATGGATGATAAAAGCCTATACAAGGCCTTTACCGGTTTTGAAGGCGAATATTCCGGAGTTTCTGATAAATTTACCGCATTGAAAGTTATGGCAGGCGTTTCTTTTACATTTTTTAATAATACGGACTAATCATGATGACAATAAAAAACTGTTTACTGGGTATTGTTTTGCTTTTCTTTATTGCCTGTAGCAAAGAAGCAACACTGGATGAAAACTACTGGGAAACCATTGAAGCTGGTGCTTACAAATTTACAGAGGCAAAAATACTATCTTATTCAAACGGAGTATTTGTTTCGGAAACCCCAATAGAAATCGGGAACTCCTATGTTTTAATGGAGACATCAGATTTTGATGGATTTTTTAATCAGATAAGTTTTTATGGCGATTGGAATCTGACGTTTGCCAACCGTATGCCTGATGCCTGGAATATGGAAAACGACTCAAAACGTCTTACTTTTTCGTCAGTAATTAATGATTTTACAACCCCGACAGCCACATTAACCATTGACAATGTAGGGAAAGATTCACAAACATGGCAGTATGTAACTGGTGATGCAGTTAACTACAATCACCATATCTATCAGGTTATGAGAACAGTAAAACCATAGCCGTTATTTTTATGAACACAAAAATGCTATCGTTACACCGGTAATTATCAAAAACCACAATCATATGCCGCATTGAAAAGCACACATCTTATTACATAGCTTTATTGGTTGTTATATTCCTGCATAAATTTGTGCCGGAATCTGAGGAATATTGTTCTTTCAGGATGCAAATCCATTCGATCGCAGTGCATTTTTGAGGCTCATACATAACAGCATGATCCATTGCTCCAATTTTGAAACAAACCTATTAAATTGCGGTTGCACTGACCAGATTCGTAAATCCCATTCAAATTCAAAACTTATTTCATTTTGTAGGATTTAGACTACAATAATATCAGATTTGGACTACACATTTTTTTTGGACAATCAATTATTTTTGCAATTAAAGTGATTACCACTTGATAAGAGAAGGTACTATGGATGAAACTAATCATCAAAGTCTAAAAAAATGTATGGTTTATGCATTAAACCTACTCCTATAAAATCACTTCATAAATAAATCTGATTATTAACTCATTCACAAAAACGAAAAAAATGAAAAAAATTACACTGTTTATTTTTGCGATCAGTTTTGTATTAAGTGCTAACGCACAATTCTCGCGTTATCTTGA
>CAJBPB010000246.1 GCA_903957365.1 uncultured Bacteroidota bacterium | reverse complement strand
TCTATGGGCAAACTAAAAGTTTCACTTTTGCAATCACACAAAGTGCTCCGCCTTCAATAACCGGAACGCCAGCACCAATCAATGCCGATCACTGGAGCGATTTTTCGGTTACCACAACGGCACCTCCCACCTTGACTCCAAGTGGCTGGAACCTTAAGCTGAATGCTTTGTATTATACACCTGTCCTGTATGTTGATGCCTCAAAAGCCGGTGATACTGGTGACGGATTAAGCTGGGCCAATGCCAAGCAAACACTGCAGGCAGCCCTTGATTTATCATTGTCCGGTTACCAGATATGGGTAAAAGAAGGCACCTATTATCCAAGCCTTGAAAGAGGTGGAAGCGGTGTGCGTTTCAAAACTTTCCAGATGATAGACGGAGTTGCCATCTATGGTGGTTTTGATCTTATATCACCTGAGGCAACTATTGCCGATCGCGCTATCAGGGATAACCCTACCATACTGAGCGGTGATCTGGACGTAAACGACCTTTATTCCGGAACAGGCAGCACGCTATCGATATCCAATAATTCAGGAAACAGTTACAGTGTTGTCCGGAATGATGTTGTTGTAGCTGCTGTTGGTCCAACAGCGATTCTCGATGGCTTTATCGTCAAAGGAGGAAATGCAGATAATAGTGCTTCATCTTTAACTTACGGTGGAGGCGGTATGCATAATAATTCAACGAACCCAACCATTCGCAACTGTAGATTTGAATACAATAAAGCAAAATATGGAGGAGCTTTTTTTAGTTGGAACTCCACATCAGCATTTTACAATTGTGTTTTTGTAAATAATTACGGTTATGCAAGCGGTTCTGGAGGAGCCATTTATAATAATAATGGCAATGGACTGGTATTTAACAACTGCGATATTGTAAATAATTATTCAGCAACAAATGGTGGCGGCATATCTACAAATAATTCACCTGCTAATAATACTTCAACTATTCTGAACAATTCAATCGTATGGGGCAATTATTCAGTAAATAGCGGACATCAAATCTACTGCACAGCTGGTAGTAACATCACCCTTAATTATTCCTGCTATCAAAATGAAGTTGGTGATGCTTTCGCTGAAATTGGATCAACTTTCACTGCCACCAACAACAATATCACCACTGATCCAAAATTCGTTAATACAGCCAATGGTGATTTCAGCATCGCCGGCACATCGTCCTGTGTTGATTTAGGTAGTGATACCTATAACACCCTGACGACGGATATTCGTGGAGCTGGTTTTGGCAGAAAATTGCTTGAAACAGATCCTTTGACTACAGGCACTATTGATATTGGGGCTTATGAATACAAGTTTGGTACCGACCCGGCATCGAATTGTGAAGATGCTATTACAGTCACAAACACAAATGATGCCGGCGCTGGTTCACTTCGCCAGGCAATGCTGGATATCTGTGAAGATGGTATCATTACTTTCAACCAGAGTTTAGGATCCCAAACTATCACACTTACATCGGGTGAATTGCCAACGATTGACCTGGGTGTTACCATAGATGCGTCAACACTCACAAACACATTAACCATTGACGCAAACAACGCATCACGCATATTCAACATC
>CAJBPB010000245.1 GCA_903957365.1 uncultured Bacteroidota bacterium | reverse complement strand
TTTCCAAATTATCTGGAGAATTTCGAGTTCCGAGTCTGTAGGTTTTATTTGATGTTCTGGCATAATACGAAATATTTCGTAGCAAATGTAGAAACAGCATTTATCTAAGTCAAGTGGTTAATACGAAATATTTCGTAATTATTGTTAAATTTATTATAAGCGGACTTTAAATGAATCACTCAGAAAATTATTAATTTGAAATTACTCAATTTTTTTGAGTTCTAAGGTTTTCCAAACATGGTAAACATCTTCCATTTTTGAGATAATTTACCATTGATATAAACAATTTGGCAATTCAATTGTATTAGTATTGTTTAATTTAGGTAATCAGGCACGGTTTTAGTAGTAAATTCCTAAACATAAATTATCATTATGAGAAAACCATTTGTATTATTGATTTTTAGTTTAGTTTTTGCATTTGTTTCGTGCAGTAAAAATAACAATGATGATAATTCATCTGAAACAAAAAACATGGACAATTTGAAGATTTCATCAGGTTTCAGCTGGAAAACAACAAAAGACTATAACTTCACGCTTACTTCACCAGTAACCGGACTTGTAGAATTATCTGATGACAAAGGCAGTGTATATTACAAAGCCATGTTAACAGAAAATCAACAATATACATTTAAAATTTCGCTCCCAAACATCCTGAAACAAGTCAATATACGCATTTCAGGAAAAACAGAAACCATTGTTTTAGAATCAGATAACATAAATTTCACGTTTACAAAGTAATGTTTGAGAAAGACACACAGATACAATTGAATTGAAAACCGTAAATGAAATCATGTCTTAACTCATTAGACCTTTAAAGCAACTCACAAACAGATGACAATGAATTTAAAATATTTTACCAGACAAGTCCATATCTTAACAGGCTTGCTTTTACTATTTCCCGCATTTCTTTTTAGCCAATCCTCAATAACACATATTTCAACGCAAACAAATACAGTGGCTTCCGGAAATGCTTATACTACTTCTGGTGCTGCATCGTCTCCATTGGCAGGTAATACTTACAATTATAAATTTGGCTCAAATTCTGGTTATGCGGATAATCAATTGAGTTTGCTTTCATTGCAATCCGCAGGAATAGGTTATCGTTATGAAGGTACACCCGTTCAGGTTTTCTTCAGAAGAGTAAACAATGCCTCGTTAAGCGGAACAAGAGATCTTTTCTATTATTTTGGTTTATTATCCGGTTCCAATATCAATCTGAAAGCTGATTATGTGGATGATATGTCATCTGCTTTTGCCGGTAATACAAATATGATGCGTGGTTCTGATAATTTGTTCGCGAATGTAATTGATGGAAATGGCAACCTGAATAATATAGAACGTTTAGATGTTGTCGCAAGTGCGGGGATCAATCTGATTTCAGCCTCAGCACAAGGATTTGCTTTGATGGAACGTGGGGTTGTCGGACAACACGATCCTTTTGTAGTAGCAGTTATTACTGCTATAGATGGCAGCGGCACCCCAACTGCTTATTCGAATGTATTAAGGGTTACGACTGCCAATTATGGGGCTGTTAATGTTGTCGCCAATCAAAGTTCAGTGGTTGTTCGTCGTGACAATGGTTCAGGTAATCTCAAAGCAAGTACAAGTTTAGGTGGCCAGGGCGTTGGTGGTGTTTTTTTTAAATTCAGTGATTTTGGCATTACTGACGGACAAACCGTTTATGGTTATTCTGTTGGCGCATACGATTTTCCTGTTTCAGGTAGTCCATCCGATTTTATCAATTACA
>CAJBPB010000244.1 GCA_903957365.1 uncultured Bacteroidota bacterium | reverse complement strand
ATTTCAATCCTGTTAGTAATTTTTGTATTCTCAAACAGAATGACTGGTCAGGTAATTAATGTTAACCCTGATCCGAATGGTGAACCCTGGTGGGCCGGTGGTGCATTGGCATCTGATCCAGGAGACTGGTCTGATGCGATTGATAATCATTACAAATTGCAAATCCCCGTATAATTTCTCTTGTTTTTTCAAATTTTCTTTATCTACTTTTACATGAACCATTTACAATTTAATGACCCTATCTAATCTTTTTTCAAAATGAAACGCCTTTCCCTGCTGCTTTTTGCCCTTGTTTGTTATACTTCGCCACTTCTCGCTCAGGATTTTTGGGAAATCATCAATACACCGCCGGATTTAACTATTAATTCTATCGAAACCAATTCAAACGAAGAATTATTTATTGGTGTTGCATTTCCAACGCAAGGGGGTGGGATACTTCACAAACTGCCTGATAAACAAAACTGGGATACGATACTTTATTTGAACAATGACGTTATTGGCCCAATTTATATTGATGATGTTGATAATATTTTTGCTGCAAGTGGGATTGTATATTTTTCAGACAATAATGGCCTAAGCTGGTCTCAAATATTTGAAACTCCGATGCTTGGAATTAATAGTGTTTTTAAAAGTTCAGTTGGATCTGTTTTTGTGGGCTTCTGGGGTGGAATTTATAAGTCAGATTCAATTGGTTCAGATTTTTACGAGGTTTTATTGCTTGAAAACCATGAAGTAGTAAATGCTATCATTGAGGACACCATGAAAGGTGAATTATTTGCTGGCACTATTAATTTTTTTGGAGGAGGTGGCGTTTACCGGTCAACGGATGGAGGGAATACCTGGGAACATTTTGGTTTAACCGATCATTATGTCTCCTCGTTGGCAATAAATTCCACTGGTGATTTATTCGCCGGTACAAGAGGACATGAT
Organism: uncultured Bacteroidota bacterium; assembly: GCA_903957365.1. GTDB lineage: Bacteria > Bacteroidota > Bacteroidia > Bacteroidales > F082 > CAJBPB01. The sequence goes on along the minus strand of CAJBPB010000244.1, from coordinate 37,100 downwards.
TCTCTTGGAACCGGTGGTGTGTTCAAATTGCCATTTGGCCATACAGAATGGATAAATCTCAGTTCGCAGGAATTGGCAACTTCCATAGCAATCAATTCAGAAGATGAAATTTATATTGGTTGTTCTTTGCTTGACTGGAATTATGGTGGGGTACGGGTCTCAAAAGATAATGGGGTAACATGGGAAGATATGGATACAGGAATGGGGCGACAGGATATTGAGAAATTAGCCTTAGGTTCGGATGAACACTTGTATGCACTTGCAGTTAATTCTGAAACCCCACTTTTTAAAACCGTTCAATCAACCATCACCTCGCAGCAGGAAGTTTTGGCAGATAATAGTATCATAACCTACAACTACCCGAATCCATTTACGAATGAAACGACAATATCCTATACACTGCATTCAAACGAAACGGTTGAAGTAGAAATCGCAATATATAATTCACATGGTGAACAAGTAAATGAAATGATTATCCCTGAAAACTGCAGGAATGAACATTCTATAAAGTTTAATGCTGCTTTTTTACCTGCAGGTATCTATTATTATAAACTAACTAACGGTAATAGGTGTATTCTCAGAAAAATGGTATTGTTAAAATAATGAAAGGAGGAACAAATACATGTTGTAAATCAAATCAAGATTTTTTAATAGTGATGCAGATCAACGTTTTACAACTAATACGAACAGGTATATTAACAAAAAGACCCGTCTATTAAGCCGGGTCTTTTTGTTATATGGATAGCAAGTAAGAATTATTTGACAAACAATCCGATATAAGTCAACAGTAAGCTGAACTACTCCGCCTTCTGCTTCTTACTGGCGTGCTTCAACACTTTTGCCTCGATATAAAAGATAATTTCTTCGGCGATATTTTTACAATGATCTCCCACTCTTTCCAGTTTACGGATGATGGAAAGGATGATCAAAGCCTGTTCGGTATTCTCAGGATGGGCCTGGATATATTCAGTAACAACTTTGATTGAAATGATGTTTATTTGATTCAGAATCTCATCGCGCTTGAATATACTTCTGGCTATTTTGGTGTTTTCATGTTCAAAAGCCGTCAGTGTATCAACCAGCATCGAACTGGCTTCCTCATACATATGAAGCACCTGTGTTAATTTTAACAATTCGTGATCGAACGGACCATTACCATTTAGTATAAACCTACCGATTCCGTCAGCCATGTCGCCGGTACGTTCCAGATTGCTGTTGATTTTGAGCACTGCCAGTGTGAAACGCAAGTCTATTGCAACAGGATTGAAGAGTGCGAAAATATTCTCACAATCACGGTCAATCTTGAGCTCGTTCCCATTTACTCTTTTTTCGTTGGCAACCACTTCGTGCGCCATATCCTTATCGAAATTAAGAAGTGCCTCACGTGTTTTGTTTAACTGTGAAATAACCAGATTCCACATACCGATCATATCGGCTTTTAGCTGCTGTGATTCTTTGTCTAAATGTGTCATAGTCTTTAAATTTGTATCAACCGAATCTTCCGGTAATATAATTTTGGGTTTTTTTGTCTTTTGGATTGGTGAATATTTCCTTGGTCTCTCCATATTCAATAAGTTCGCCTAAATAAAAGAATGCTGTATTGTCACTCACCCGTCCTGCCTGCTGCATATTATGGGTAACAATTACGATGGTATAATTTTCTTTCAGCTCATAAATAAGTTCTTCAATTTTAGCGGTCGAAATCGGGTCCAATGCAGAAGCTGGCTCGTCCATCAGTATAATACTTGGTTCGATAGCCAATGCCCTGGCAATACACAAGCGTTGCTGCTGACCACCCGACAACTCAAATGCCGATTTATTCAGTTTATCTTTCACCTCGTCCCACAATGCAGCCTGCACAAGCGATTGTTCAATTTTATCTTTGATAAATCCATTGTCGTTAATTCCATTCACACGCAAACCATACGCAACATTTTCGAAAATTGTTTTCGGGAATGGATTCGGTTTCTGGAAAACCATACCCACTTTCCGGCGCAATTCAACTACATCGGTGTTTTTAGCATAAATATCTTTGCCTTCCACACGAACATCTCCTGTAATTTTTACACCATCAATCAGGTCATTCATCCGGTTAAAAAGACGAAGGTAAGTCGATTTTCCACATCCTGACGGACCAATAAGTGCAGTAACTGTATTGGGCCGCATCTGCATGCTGATATTCTTCAAGGCATGAAAATCGTTGTAATAAAGGTTTAGCTTTTCAGTAGCTATGATATGATTCATCTTAATTCATTTTAACTTTTTTTCCTAAATATCTCCTCAATGTGTTGGCTGCGATATTCACCAGCAACACAATCATTATAAGCACCAATGCTGTTCCGTAAGCAATGGGTTGTGATTCGGCAACATTGGTTCCACTTGTGGAGATGACGTACAAATGGTAAGGCAAAGCCATTACCTGATCGAAAATACCAGTCGGTAATTTTGGCAGGAAATAGGCAGCCACCGTAAATAAAATCGGAGCAGTTTCTCCCGAAACCCTTCCGATCGATAAAATTAGTCCGGTAATAATGTTTGGAAAAGCAATTGGCAAAACCACCCGGCGAATGGTTTGTAATTTGGTGGCGCCAAGCGCATATCCGCCATGACGGAACGAGTCATCAACCGATTTCAATGCTTCTTCGGTGGTTCGGATAACAACAGGCAAAGTGAGTAATCCGAGGGTGAGTGAACCGGCTAGAATTGAATCGCCAAACCCGAGTGTATTCACAAAAAGTGTCATGCCAAATAATCCGAAAACGATGGAAGGAATTCCAGCTAAACTGTTGGTCATCAATTTGATGAACCGTTTATAGAAACTGTCTTTTGTGTATTCATTGATGTAAATGGCCGAAAGTACACCAATCGGAAATGCAAAAACCATACTGCCAAGTACCAGATAAAAGGTACCGACAATTGCCGGAAATATTCCCCCTTTGGTCATACCGTCTTCGGGCATGGCAGTCAGAAACTCCCAACTGATTACACTGATTCCTTTATAAATGATCTGGGCAAGGATGAGAAACAGTATCATCACTACGGCATAGCTGAGCAATTTGAATGATGTAAAAGCAATCACCTGTCTCAGGTTCTTATTTCTTTCTGTGTTTTTAGGCCATTCCATCGTAATTCCTTTCAAGACTAAAATTTAAACTTTTTGCAGTTTCGCTCATCGTTTCGAGTATTTGCGTTTGGCTGAGATATACTCAACAGTAAGATTAACCATCATGGTAATAATAAACAAAATACAACCCAACGCGAACAAAGCTTTGAAATGGAGACCGCCCTGGGTTGCCTCGCCAAGCTCAGCGGCAATGGTGGCCGGGATAGTACGCACTGGTTCAAGCAACGTATGCGGCATCACGGCTGCATTACCCGTTACCATAAGCACGGCCATGGTTTCGCCGATGGCACGTCCCATTCCAAGGATTGCTGCAGCGGATATTCCGGAAGCAGCATAAGGAACAGTAACACGGGAAATTGTTTGCCATTTGTTGGCTCCCAGAGCAAGACTGGCTTCTTTCATTGCCCTTGGCGTTGTGCGAAGCGCATCCTCCGAAATCGTAATGATCGTTGGCAATGCCATGATTGCCAGTATGATACTTCCAGCAAGACCTGTTTCTCCAACCGGCAGATCAAATACCTGCTGAATAAGTGGTACAATGATTACCAGACCAAAAAAACCATACACAACAGATGGAATCCCGGCGAGCAGTTCGATGAGCGGTTTCAATACACGACGGGTTTTTTCATTGGCTATTTCGGCCATATAAATGGCTGTCGCCAGTCCCAAAGGCAAAGCAAGTAAAATGGCGCCCAGACTGACCCATAAGGTTCCTGAAATTAAGGCAAGAACACCCATCTGAGCCGCAGGTTGAGCCGTTGGATACCATTCTTTATCTGTCAGAAATTTTCTGAGTGAAATGTTATCCAACTCCAGGATTCTTCCTTTGAAATCAGCGCCTGCGTAGCTAGCCGGAATAAATGCTACTATTCCGGGAATACTATCAACCAGTCTGGAAAGCAATTTTGGAATATGCTGGAGGGTGTCTCCCATCTGTTCTTCGGTATAGTAGTCAGTGATATTATCAATACGGAAAAGGATGATGGAGTCATTTTTTCCACCAACCATCTCCCAATTGGTAATTTCCTGATCGAATATATCCATAATCTGCGGACTGGTTATTTTTTTTACCGTATTCTGACTGTTAATTGCAACAACAAAACCGTCTTCTATCGGACTGTGTTTGAAAAGTGACAATCCTTCACGGAACAGAAAAAACACAATCAGAATAATTGTTAGCGTAGTAACTGTGCTACTAAGGAATAGTGTGCCTTCGATGAGTTTACCAGTCAGCTTTTTCAGGAAATATTTCATGCTAAATCTTCAATATTTTTCAACTCGATTTTATCGGTGGTAATTTTGTATCCAATTCCTTTGATAGTTTTGAAGAATTCAGGACCAACCTTTTTTCTCATGATTGACAGATGAACATCCACCGTTCTATCTTGTGAAGTTGATACCTGACCCCATATTTTCTCAAAAATGGTTTGTCTGGAGAACACCTTTCCGGGGACCGAACAAAGCAACCAGAGGATCTCAAATTGCTTTCGGGGCAAGCTGATCTCCTCTTTGTTCTTTATGACCGAATATTTTTCCCTGTCAATCAAGAGTTTCATGGAAGCCTTTATTTATTTTACAGTGATGTAACCTACTTCGCCCACAACTTTTTGTCCGTCAGCTGATAAGATATAATCAAGGAATGGCTTTACTTTGGCTGCATCTTTATTCAGCACGTAGTAATACAAAGGACGAACAACAGGATAAGTTCCGTTTTTCGCATTTGCAATTGTAGGTTCAATATAGGTAGCGCCTTTGTCATAAGACACTTTCATCGCATGAACGGTTTTTTCAAGGTAGGCGAAACCTATGTAACCAATGGCACCTTTGGTCTGGCTTACTGATTGAACAATCGCACCGGTTGCAGGCATCATCAGGATGGCAGAACCATAATTTTTGTTAGCCAGAACACTTTCTTTGAAGAATTCGTAGGTACCTGAGCTTGATTCGCGTGAATAGGCAACGATTTTTTCATCTTCACCACCGACATCTTTCCAATTTGTGATTTTTCCAGTGAAGATACCTTCGAGTTGCTCGCGGGTAAGCTGTTTCACTTTGTTATTTGGATTTACGATTACTGACAAGGCATCATAAGCGATAATTGTTTCCTTATAAGCTTTGCCGGCATCCTGCAATTTCATTTTCTCACTCATTTTTATTTTGCGCGACGACATGGCAATATCGGTGGTTCCATCGAGGAATGCCGCGATACCAACTCCGCTGCCACCACCCATAACAGTGATTTTTGCTTCAGTATTAATCTTCATATAGGTTTCGGCCAGTTTTTGTGAAAGTGGCAAAACGGTATCACTTCCCTTTATTTTCAGGATCAAAGCTGCAGGAGCAAAAGCTGCTGTAATAATTGTAGCTGTAAAGAGCAGCGCTACGATATAAATTCTTGTTTTCATGGTTTTAATTTTTTACAAATATTTGTTTTCTAATGTTAACTGAATATTAAGCGATTGTTAATTTTATATTAAATTTAATCAAAACTGATTAGAACTTATATTGCAATCGCAGTGTGAATACGTTGTCTGATAAATCCTGGGAATAGCCTTTCAAATTTTTGCTCGTTTCGTTTTTTACCATGTCATAATAGGCTGTTACTTTGATATTGGTGTCGTAACGATATACCAAACCCAAACCAGTTGTTGTGTATTTAATATCGTTTTTGTTTGTTTTAGAGAATTTCAGATCATCATAATTTTTAACACCTTTACCAATCTCATCACCTTTTACATCCGTATTGGGATCATAAATATCATATTTGAATACAAATTGAAATTTAGTTGAGGCGATGTTCTGAAGGAAGTAGAAATACATTCCCTGGAAGTTTCTGTTGAATGCGTCATTGGTGATAAGTGCAACGGGGCTCACTGAGGTGGATGAAATGCTGGGTTGCAGTCCTTGTATATATTCAGCCCGGAATGAAGTTAAACCAGCTGCCCAGTCAACATTTACCTGACCGTCAAATCCAATGTATTCGCGTTTGGTGATTGCACCATAATTGGCAGTATCATAATCAAGCAAAAAAGCATTCAGGCCAAGTGAGTCAGCGGCCATCGTATACACTTTACTTGTCGATTGTCTCCATCCTCCATTGTAGTAAGAAGCACGGAATCCATAATTGATTTTTTCACTTTTGGTCGTTCTGTTAATTCCGATGTTTCCGATAAAATCCTTTTTTGAATCGAAATCAGATGTTAAACCTGTCGAACCATTAAATAATCCGGCTTCAGCTTTAAAGAAATTCCATTTAGAGGTTTTCGGAGGCTGAAAAGTGATTTTGGCGCCCAAATCGCGCTCACCAGGAAATAAGGTCTGCGTCATCCGCGCTCTTTCAGGTGATTCACGCATACTCGACGAATAGGAGATTTCATATCCGAAAGGGCGATCAAAAACACCGGCGGTCAAACTAAGTGATTTTGACCAGGGCTCTGTTATTTTGATATAAGCGTCTTTGATGGCTACACCCTTTTCGGTAACATCAATCTGAATAACAGACGAAGTGAGCGTATTGTCGTAGGTAAATTTTACACGGCCTCTGCGTACAGAGAAACGGTTGTCAACATTTGCCGGGAAACTCCCGCCTGCAACACTTGAAATACCAGCTGAATCGGCAATTTGGTATTGTGCCTGAATGTAACCGGTTACTTTGATTTTTTTGAGCAGATTAAGGTCTGACTGTACTTTGCTGACCGAAGTCGCAAGTGTATCAAAAGGTGTTTGCTCAACTTCCTGTGCTACCATAAAAACAGGTGAGATCATGGCCACAACTGCGATTAGAATTGCTTTTCTGAATGTAGATTTCTTCATTTTCATTTTGGTTATATTTGATTGCGCAAAGGAATATATCTAATGTTACCTTAATGTTAAATTAATTTTAACAAATCGTTAATTATTTATCAATTACAGATAAAACAGAAATATTTTTTGCGGACTAATAAATAAGTATCCTCATTAGCAAGCATTTAGAATTTTTCATTGATTTAGGATAAATCAAAATTTCATCTTCGAAAGTTTTTTTTGGTAATACATCATACTCACTACCAGCATCCAACACCAACATGACTGAACTTAAACCTGGTGAAACAGAACCAACTCCTGAAAATAATTGTGCTTTGGGCGAATAACGAATTTCAAGGTTCAGAATGATCTCTGATTCATTACTTTACTGCATTTCAGAATTATTTCAATCTGGCCTCAAATATTCGGAAAAGTGATGCGATTCTGAGATCTAGATCTCAAAAATAATTACTGTAAGGTCGTATATAATTGTTAAACAATGATTTACGTGATTTATTCATTTTACTTGATCTTACCTTAATACAAACATAACACTATCATAAGATTCTCTTAATATTCGGAAAATTTAGAATAAGTTCCTTTGCAAACGAAATTTAAACCCAAATTAATGAATATGAAAAAAATCGTAATGTATGTATTGATCGCCGCAATGGCCATCACAACTTCTTGTAAAAAAGACGAGGTAGTAACCTTAAAATCACCGGTGGTTACTACACCTGCCAATCAGTCAGCTCAAATTGGTGCTGAGATTGATTTAACATTTAATTATACAGCGGAATCCGGATTCAAATCTGCAGTTGTAACAGCAAACAATGGAACAGCAGTCATTAAAACAAATGCAACAGCTGGCGCAACCACCGGCATTGTTGTTATAACCTATACTGCCGGTAACACAGCTGGCGCAGGTTCTGTTCTCCTGACTGTATCTGACAACAGCAACCAAACCGGAAATGGAACAGCGGTAATAAGCGTTGTTGCAGAAGCCACTTTTGACGCACCTGTTGCAAATACACCTGCAAATCAGGATGTTACAGCTGGCACAACGATTGATCTGACTTTTGATTTCACTACCGAAGGTGGTTATGCCTCATCAGTAGTGAATGCTACCAATGGAACTGCCACAATAACAAGTGATGCCGTTGCAGGTTCAACCTCCGGAAGCGTTGTTGTTTCATACACTGCTTCTGCAACATCAGGAGCCGGTTCAGTAATCCTTACAATATCTGATAACAGCAGCCAAACTGGCTCTGCAACTGCAGTTCTCAATGTTGTTGTTGAATCGACAGTTATTGATGTAAATAATAATATATCGGTCAATACTACCTGGGAAACCGGTAAAACCTATATACTCCAAAGCCGTATAGCTGTTCTTTCCGGAGCAACACTTACCATTCAACCTGGTGTTATTGTAAAAGGAGAGGCCGGAACAGGCGCCAATGCTACCGCACTTATCATTGCCCGTGGTGGTAAACTAATGGCTGATGGAACAGCAAACTCACCTATTATCTTCACCTCCGTTGCCGACGAAATCGTACCAGGACAAATAATCAGTCCAAACCTTGATACAGACTTAAACGGTTTATGGGGTGGATTGCTCATCCTCGGAAGTGCTCCTATCTCGGCCGATGCTGAATCTGTTCAAATTGAAGGTATTCCACCATCTGACCAGAATGGACTCTTCGGTGGTACCAACGCAACTGACAACTCAGGTGTAATCCGTTACATCTCAATTCGTCATGGCGGCGCAAATATTGGTGAAGGAAATGAAATCAATGGTTTAACCCTTGGTGGTGTTGGTTCAGGAACTATCATCGAAAACGTTGAAATTGTTGCCAACCAGGACGATGGTATCGAATGGTTCGGTGGTACTGTAAGCGTGAAAAATGCAATTATCTGGAATGCTGGTGATGATGCAGTGGATACTGATATGTCATGGGCAGGCACACTTGATAATTTTATCGTTGTGAATCCAGGTGATGAGTGTTTTGAACTCGATGGACCTGAAGGAACCATGGAAGCTGGCCATACACTAAAGAACGGTTCTGTTTATGCAGACGGTGCAGATGGTTTGGTTGATCTTGATGCCAATTCAATTGTAGAAATGACAGCAATTTATTTCTTCGGTATTGCAGCCGGTCAGGATTTTGATCTGAACCCAGCCGGACTTGTAGCCTCAAACCTTCAAGCTACTTTACCTGACGGAACAGTTGTAACTGACTTTTTTACAGCCGGATCAGATGCTTTTGTAACAGTAGTAACTGCAGGTGCCAATACAGTTGGTGCTGATGTTTCAAAATTTGATAATTGGTCATGGGCTTCTGCTTCAGGTGCTTTGGCCGATTTCTAAAAACATTTTCTTATAAAATCATATCAAAAACTCGCGGGACTTCTTCCCGCGAGTTTTACTCAGTTATTAGAAACCATATTTTATAATCATGCGATTTAAATTATTCTTGTTTATTTTCCCGGTATTTCTTACCTCCTTGTTATATGCCCAGCAATCCAATATAAGAGGTACGGTATTCGACGATGCTACAGGAGAATCTCTCCCTGGCGTGACCATATTCATCGAAGGAACACAGATGGGTACAATGACTGATTTTGATGGAAAATTCAACCTGAATGTTGAACCAGGTTCATATAACATCAGGGTTTCGTTTATTTCATATGAAACAATCAACATTAAAGAAATTGAGGTAAAATCAGGCGAAGTCAGCTTACTTGACAATCTGCGCATGAAAGAAGCCAGAATTGAACTTGCTGAGGTAACGGTAACCGCTGAGGCTGTCCGGAGTTCAGAGGCAGCCATACTCACAATGAAGCAAAAATCTGCCAATGTTCTGGATGGTATTTCATCTGTTAATTTCAGGAAGATTGGCGATTCGGATGCGGCCTCATCAATGAAACGCGTTCCAGGCGTTTCTGTCGAGGGAGGAAAGTATGTGTACGTCCGCGGACTTGGCGACCGGTATACCAAAACGATTCTCAATGGCATGGATATCCCTGGCCTTGACCCGGATCGAAATACCATTCAAATGGATATTTTCCCCACCAACATTATCGACAATATCATTGTTGTGAAATCATTCTCCGCAGAGCTTCCTGCTGATTTTACCGGTGGAGTGATTGACATCACAACAAAGGATTTTCAGGAAGAAAAAATGGGAAATATATCAATAAGCGCAGGTTTTAATCCGGATATGCATTTTAATTCAGATTATCTGACTTATGAAGGTGGCAAAACTGATTTTCTGGGGTTTGATGACGGAACGCGTAAAATACCTGCCACCTCTGACATTCCTTTCTTTTCGGAAGTTGTGGGTAATCCTGATGGCGAAAAAGGACAACGCTACCAGGAAATATTGAAAAACTTTAATCCGGTAATGGGTGCTATGAAAAAAACCAGTCTGATGGACTATAGCATAGGTGCTTCTTTTGGAAATCAAATTGCAGGTGAGAAATTAACCTGGGGCTACAACCTCTCACTTTCCTATAAAAATAACACTGAATACTTTGAAAATGCTGAGTACGGTCGTTATGGTTTATCAGGCAATCCTGATGTGAATGAGATGGATGTTAGGGAATTTCAAATTGGAAATTATGGAGTGAATACAGTTTTATTGGGTGGGATTGCGGGTATCGCCGTAAAAACAAAAAACTCAAAATACTCTTTGAATGTGCTTCACCTGCAAAATGGTGAATCAAAAGCGGGTGAATTTAGTTATCAGGGATCTGATCAGGGTTCTGTTTTTGAAGGATATCAGCATAATCTCGAATACAGCCAGCGCTCATTAACCAATGTATTACTAAACGGAAAGCATTTTTTCAATAACTGGCAAATAAACTGGAAACTGTCGCCGACTTTTTCAAAAATTGAAGACCCTGATGTTCGCTTCACACGGTACGAAGTCCGTGAAGACGCTTATAGTATCAGCACAGAATCCGGTTTCCCTGAAAGAATCTGGCGTAATCTAAAAGAAACGAATTTAGCTGGTGTGATTCATCTCACGAAAGAATTTAAATTTCGCGGGCAAAAGGCCAATTTGAAGTTTGGCGGTTCGCAGGTTATAAAAGAACGCGTTTACAGCATTAACAGTTTTGCTATCAATCTGCGCAATGTGCCTTTAACAGGAGATCCAAACGAAATATTCAGACCGGAAAACCTTTGGCCGATGGCAGGTACTAACAATGGTACAACCTACGAAGCATCGTTTGTGCCAACCAATCCAAATCAATTTAATGCCAACAGCAGTAATACGGGTATTTATATCTCAGGAGACATCAGCCCTTTCAACCGGATGAAAGCAGTTATTGGTGTCAGGGGAGAAAATTTCATACAACATTATACGGGTCAGGATCAACTTGGAACCAATGTTTTGGATAATGCCGAAGTAATTAACGATTTCGATCTTTTTCCAACAGTAAATCTTATCTACAATCTGAACGAGAAGCAGAACATCCGGTTTTCCTATGCAAAAACAATCGCGCGCCCTTCTTTCAAAGAACTTTCCTATGCAGAAATATTTGACCCGATCAGTGGGCGCACTTTCGTAGGCGGATTGTTTCGTGATGCCAACGATGTTGCCGGTATCGAATACTGGGATGGTAATTTACAAAGCACCGAGATTCAGAATTACGATATCAGATGGGAATTATTCAGAGAAAAAGGACAAACCATCTCTTTAAGTTCTTTCTACAAGGATTTTAATCGTCCGATAGAAATTGTACAATATGTCACCCAGGCAAACGCATTCCAACCCCGGAATGTTGGTGATGGAAAGGTAATTGGTGTCGAAATTGAGTTGCGTCAAAACCTTGATTTGTTGAGTTCATATTTTAAAAATCTGACTTTCACCACCAACCTTACATTTACCCGATCAAGTATAAAACTTAGTAAAACTGAATACGATTCGCGTATTGAAAATGCCCGGACAGGTCAAAATATTGATGAATACCGTGATATGGCCGGTCAGGCACCTTTCATAGCAAATGCTGGTTTAGCATATAACGGAGGCGAAAAAGGCATCTGGAAAGGATTGGAGGCTGGTATTTACTACAATGTTCAGGGCAAAACACTTGAATATGTTGGTATTGTTGATCGACCTGACATTTATAGCAAACCTTTTCATAGTCTGAACTTAAACATGAACAAGAGTCTGGGAATAAAAAAACATGTGCAAATCGGTTTGAAAGTCGAAAACATATTGAATTCCACTAAAGAATCTGTTTATGAATCATTTGGTGCCTCTGATCAGTACTTTACCCGTTTAAATCAAGGTACAACATTTCAGCTTCGGGTAGGTTACAAATTTTTCTAAAAACCTGGTTTATCACACTTAATTAAAAAAATAAGAATTATCTGATTTTGTACAGGCAAGCGAATTTGTGATTACCTATATTTTAAAAAAAGTTACAGAAGAAAAGGCAATATCGAATCCTAAATCCTGATTATAAAAATAATTACGATATTTGAATAAACACAATGCACATTAAAGATAGGTAAAATATAACTGCTTAATTGATTCAATAAATCTGACGGATATAAAAACTATAGCTGTCAGATCATAAATAAACGTCAATATTCATACAATCTGACTTAAAAAATACATAACGATGAAAAAAATATTTATTTCAATTTTGTTTCTGGCTCTGGGAATTTCAGCTTTTAATCAGGAGCTTAAATATGAGAACGGACTCTATTATAAAAAAGACATGTTGTACTCCGGCACACACCAGGAATACCATGAAAATGGAAAATTATCGCTTGAATTAAACGTGCTGAATGGCCTTGAGCACGGCACGGTTGAATTCTATTATCCTTCTGGTATTAAAAAGGAGCATAGAGAATTTAACAACGGAAAAAAAACAGGTATATGGATAACTTGGACCGAAGACGGAACCAAATCAGGCGAAGCTGGTTATAAAGATGATGTTAAAAACGGCGATTGGTTTGTTTGGGATAGTCAGGGCTTACTATTGTATGAAATGCACTATATTTTAGGAAAAAAAACAGGTACCTGGCGCCAATGGGACGAAACAGGTAAGTTGGTTATGGAGAGAGTATTTGGAGATTAAAGATCTATTTCATTGATGAAAAAACATTTCAAATTTCTTATTGTTTTAATCTGTTCATTCCGTTTATTGAATGATTGAAAACTACTTTTAATAAATTGCTATTCAATTAATTAAATCAAATAATTGTGATTTCTTGGGCATAAAAAAAACCAGGTAAAAACCTGGCTTAACAAAATCAATTTTGAACCAACATTATTTATTATCTAGCTTAATCTCCAGTTTTTCATTTTCATTGGCAAGTAATTCTATGTTCTCAACCAAACTGTTTTTGTATGAAATCATTGAAAGAATTAGATTGTATTTTCCTGGTTTTATATCACTGATTGTGAAGTTTCCATCCAGATCAGTATATACTTTTGTGTCGGTACCTTCAATTGATACAGCAACTCCAGCCAATGATTCGCCAGAATAATTATCGATTACAGTGCCAGCAACAGTTGATTTCGTTGATGGAGGATTGATCACATTACCTTCTGCAAAAGCAAATGAATTTACCAGAAGCGCACAGCCCGATACAACGACAAACTTGAATATTTTATTCATGATATTTCTATTTTTGATGCTGCAAAAATATCCTTCTAACATTACCATTAAGTTAAGCGCATATTACGAATATGTTATCAAATTATCAATTAATTATTATGTAATTAAAAATCAGAAGAATAAAAAGTGTTGAAATCTATTCTAACTCTATAAATATTAATGACTTATAATTTGTAATAATTGAAACCGTGACTTTGGAATATGGAACCCAGTTTGAAGTAAGCCTCCGGCGCAAAGATGATTTTTTGAGAATCCTTCAGAATCAGAGTTCAAAACAATAATTCAATTGCCACTGACTTTAGTCAGTGGCAATTGAATTATTGACCTACTTTTGAGAAGTAATTGATATTTTCAATTTTCGTTATAAACTACTGTAATTTAATACGATATAATCATGGATGTCGAATTATTGTCACGCATTCAGTTTGCCTTCACCATTTCATTCCATTATATCTATCCTCCGTTGAGTATTGGCATCGGCCTGATCATGGTAATGATGGAAGGCGCATATCTGCGCACCCATAACAAGATGTATGAGCAGTTGGCACGATTCTGGACAAAAATATTCGCCATCACCTTCGGACTCGGCGTTGCCACCGGTATCGTGATGGAGTTCGAGTTTGGAACCAACTGGGCGGTTTATTCACGCTTTGTGGGAGATATTTTCGGGAGTGCCCTGGCAGCAGAAGGTATTTTTGCCTTTGCCCTCGAAAGTGGTTTTCTCGGTGTTTTACTCTTTGGTTGGAATAGGGTGACGCCGAAGGTACATTTCATTTCAACTGTGGGTGTCTGGCTTGGTTCCATGTTTTCGGCGGTCTGGATAGTGGTCGCCAACAGCTGGCAGCAAACGCCAACCGGTTATCATATTGTTGGTGAAGGTTTACAGACCCGCGCTGAGATCACTGATTTCTGGGCCATGGTATTCAATCCATCAAGTGTTGATCGCATCCTGCATGTATGGATTGGCGCGATGATCGCCGGTGCTTTTCTGGTGATGAGCGTGCATGCCTGGTATCTGCTCAAAGGACGGTTTGTTGTGTTGTCGAAAAAGGCATTTGTTATCGCACTCAGTGTGGCGGCGATAGCCTCTGTGTTGCAATTGGTTACGGGTCATGGTTCAGCCAATGGTGTGGCTGTCAACCAACCGGCGAAGTTAGCCGCCTTCGAAGGGCATTACAACAGTGCTAATCAGGCTGATTTATATATTTTTGGCTGGGTTGACCACCAAAATCAAAAAGTTTACGGGCCTTATGTCCCCGGTGGATTGAGTTTTTTGCTGCACAACAACTTCGACACAAAAGTACCCGGACTGAACGATTTTCCGAAAGATGAAATTCCGACACAAGTGAATGCTATCTTTCAGTTTTATCATTTAATGGTGGCGTTCGGATTGTATTTCATCGGGATATCGCTCTTCGGAATATTCCTTTGGTGGCGAGGCAAACTATTCGACTATAAATGGCTCCTCAGGATCTTTGTGCTTTCGGTGATTCTGCCACAGCTGGCGAATCAATTTGGCTGGTTTTCGGCCGAAATGGGTCGTCAACCCTGGGTTGTTTATGGGTTGCTGCGTACTTCCGATGCCTTTTCGGCGGTGGTGACCGCCAATCAGGTGCTCTTCTCGCTGATCATGTTCACCTTAATTTACGCCCTGCTTTTTGTCCTTTTCCTTTACCTGCTTGATAAAAAAATCAAAGCAGGCCCTTTTGACGAAAAGGAAACAGAAGCAAGACCACTTCAGGAAAGCATTGCTGAGGAATTTCAATCAGATAAAACAATCAGTAAAAAGTAATAATATGGCAACTATTTTAGGAATTGATTATCCAACGCTTTGGTTTCTGGTTGTTGGTGCCCTTTTTTCAGGTTATGCCATTTTAGATGGTTTTGATCTGGGCGCGGGTGCATGGCATTTGTTTCTGAAAAAGGAGGAAAGCCGCCGAATTGCACTCAATGCGGTTGGTCCCGTGTGGGACGGAAACGAAGTTTGGTTAGTAATAGGTGGCGGAGCACTCTTTGCCGGATTTCCTATTTTGTATGCTTCTATATTTTCGGCTATGTATATTCCGTTCATGCTTTTCCTGTTTTCACTGATATTCAGGGCGGTGTCTATCGAGTTCCGGAGCAAGGAAAATATGAAATGGTGGCGCAACACCTGGGATATCAGTTACTGCATTTCGAGTACGTTGATGGCTTTGCTGCTCGGAGTGGTGATTGGAAATGTACTTCAGGGAATTGCCATTGGTCCCGATTTTCAATTTACCGGTCATTGGATTGAATTCCTGAATCCATATGCAATTTTAGTTGGGATCACAACCCTGGCCTTGTTTATGATGCATGGTGCCATTTACTTAGCCATGAAAACCGAAGGAAAGTTGTTTGCAAAAGTCAATCAATTGCTCAATAAATCGATCATTTTCTTTGTTGTAAGTTATAGCACTGTAACAGTTTACACTTTGATTAGCCTGCCACATCTTACAGATAACCTTCGTGAAAACGTCGCGCTTTTCATTGTACCATTGCTTGCTTTCCTGAGTATTGCCAATGTTCCGCGCCTGGTAAGCAAGGGGAAATTTGTCCAAGCTTTTTTGTTTTCATCTCTTTCCATGAGTTTTTTGCTGATGCTGGTCGCCATCGAATTATATCCGGTATTGGTGCGTTCCACAATCGATCCGCAATACAGCATCACGGTTTACAATGCAGCTTCTTCCGAAAAATCATTGGGTATCATGCTGATTATGACAGCCATCGGAGCGCCTTTGGTTATTTCTTACACTGTGTTTGTTTACCGAACTTTCTGGGGGAAAGTGAAGATGGATGAAACGAGTTATTAAAGGATAGCTATTTGCGAAAACAAAATATTGACATTATTCATGCTTCAGGAATATTTCAATCAAACGGATAAATTGTTAAGTACACTTAACAAAGTTCTCAAAAACAGCTATTTTATTCAGTGTACTTCACAAAATAATTGACTGCTCCTAAACTAAATCCCCCACGGATAATTTGTCTTTGTAACACAATAACTGCCTTGTTCTAATGCAGGCAAATCAATCGGGAATTCCAGTTTCTCCTGTTCACCGCAATAAGCCTCTATGAATTTAAACTGGTTTTTTTTTGCTCCAACACCTTTCACTTCAATATTCAGATCATACAGGCAATTACAATCGCATAAACTGCTGTTTTCAAATTCCTCAACAATGATAGTTTCGTTTTTAGCGAAACGTTACAATGGAATCCTTCGGGGCAACAATTGAACCGGGCGATGATATGTTTGAAGATCAATACATTACTATTCATATTGAACTGTAGTCACGCACGATAAGCTGATTGTATAAGCCTTCAAATTGCTTTTACAACTGGAATTACCAATTATACTTCCGGTTACCGGGCCCGGATTGGTTTTCTTATTTTAAGTACATGCATCACACAGTATCAATCTAAAAATCACAGCATAAAAGAAAAAAAGGTTTATCATTATATGCATTTTGTTTGAATGGCTCTGTTAATGGGAAATGTATTTCAAAAGTCTGTTAATCAATTATTTCAATTGATGCAAAATGCACTCAAAATATTGTTTCTGTATCGAAAGAAGCAAATTTTTACTGTTGATTGATAATTTCTTCGATTTTACTTGCTTTTAACTTCTATTTCACATTATCTTTGTATTATACATCTTGTTTAATACATAAAGAATAAATCATGAATGACGAAAAATTACTATCCGAATTGTTATCAGCCTGGGAAGAAACCTATAAAAAAGGGCAGCTGACATTCTGGATTTTTCTCGCCTTAAAAGAAGATAAAAAATATGTTGATGACATCAAAATCTTTGTTGAAGAACAATCGAATCAAACAATGAGTTGCGAAGAGCAAAGCTTGTATCGAAACTTACGCAAATTTCAACATCTGGGTGTAGTTGATTTTGAAGCCAGACAAGGCAATAAAGGTCCGGAAAGGAAATACTATTTCCTCACTTCTCTGGGTCATTTTCTTCTAAATCAGTTTATTGAACGAAATATCAGTTTATTTTTTAACGATAAAATCAAAAGTCTAATTCAAAAGGAGGTTCAATCATGAAACTATTTACGATCAATCTGTTAAAATTTGCAGGATCACTCTTTTTACTCACAATTGCTTTCCGTTACGGATTAAGCAGTTTATTGGAAGCATCGAATTTCACACTCGTTTGGTTGGTTGCTGCGGGCTATGCCATCGCCGTTTTTGCTGTGGCATGGAATTTCGGCAAAAAGGACCATGAATCCTTACCACTTTTCGATATCGGATTCAGATTTCACCTCACCACCTATGTTGTGTGTAATCTGATTGCTGAAATTTGGTTTCTCATTGGTTTTCAATCAAAACATGAAAATATCCAGACTGTGCACATTACAGCTATCGCCTGGGGTGTCGGACTACTCATCCATTTCGTTTTTTACTTGTTCACGCGAAAAAATGCGATTAAAGGAATTGATAAATCTGAAATATTTGAATAGTCTTTTGATTTGAAGTAGATAACACTTTTCAGTTTTAATATTCAAATAACCGTGTCAATCGTTATTCAAAAAGATAATGCCAGACTTAACTGGATAGTGCGGCTCTTTTAGGCAAAGGCAACTTTTTGACGATCTGATATTACATTTGTCACTTTCGAACTGAATAATAATGATTATTTGAATATGCAACTCCAATAGGTTCCACATATTTAAATAATCACTATTTGTAAATCAAGATATTCCATCTTTTAATAGAATCGTTTGCATCACCAACGATTCCATCAACAGAGGAATTAAAATTGAGTATTCCTAAGTAATCGAAAAAAATAGTTGGCAATAATTCCGTCAACGACGAAATAACATCTGATTTTTGCAGTCCTTAAATCTGCAATCGCTGTCATAAAAGACTTTCCAGCAAACTAAATATCGTTAAATCCCCCAGGGATATCTGTTTCGGGCAACACAAAATACTCCTTCAGTCTGAACAGCCAGATCAACCCCGAATTCGATTTTTTCCTGATCGCTGCAATAGGGTTCGATGAATTTGATCTGGTATTTTTTTGCTTCAACCTCTTTCATTTCAATATTCAGATCATACAGGCAATTACAATCGCATAAACTGCTGTTTTCAAATTCCTCAATGATGATGGTGTCGTTTTTAAGTGATAAATTGCAATAAAATCCTTGAGGACAGCAATTGAATCCGGTATTGACATGCATAAAAGTCAATTCTTTACTTGTTTGGTTGTAAGCATATTCCACACAGGAGAAACCTGAAGTGGTATCCGTTTTTAAATTGCTTTTGCATGGGGAATTACCAATTATACTACCGGTTATTGTTTCCGGTCTGGTCTTTTCCTTTTCACTACAGCATGTTACCAACAATACAAAAGTGATCATTACCAGAAAATAATAAAACGGTGTTTTCATGACATTTGCAATTCAATTACAAAGATAATACAAAGTCCTAAAAGGCTGCAAATGATTTATAATGTATTGAATATGAATTACTATCAAATTTAGAGACCAGAAAATATTCTGGATTAAACTTATTTCAACTTTTGTGATTTTACCTAAAAGAAAAAATTCGCAAATTTCTGTATTAACTTCGCAGATGTTAATTTGAAGTGAAATGAAAACAATCCTACTTTTTCTGGTCCTGATGCTCGCATCTATTTCGGGTTTTACTCAGGTGATACCCTCTGACAGACATCCTGATTGGCGGCTGGCTCCTGCAAACTTCGTTTTTGCTGAACCTGAAATCATTGTGAATGTGAAAGATTTTGGAGCACTTGGTGACGGGCAAACCAATGACCATGCAGCCATCACTGATGCGATTTCATCACTAAACGGTAAACTGGGTATGATTTATTTCCCTCAGGGAAACTACCTTGTAAACAGCGCATTATCCATTCCTGATAGCGTGTTGTTACAAGGCGTTTCTTCCGATTCTACCACACTGACCTTTGACCTGAACCAACAGGTAAGCGACTGCATCTCCATCTCAAAAGGACAAGGCAGCAATTTCACACCCGTTGTTTCAATTGGTCAAAACGGAAGCAGCTGGTTTACAATTGATGATATAACCGGCTTTGCTACAAATGATTATATTGAAATCCGCGAAACAAACGGGTCATGGGATGTTGTTCCGATCGATTGGGCGTTAAACTCAGTCGGGCAGATTACGCAAATAACCGCGATAAATGGAGATACTATTTTCATAAGGAGTCCTTTGCGGATTGATTACGAATTAGCACTGATCCCTGAAGTGCGAAAGATTGTTCCAATTGTGAATGCAGGCGTTGGTTGCTTAAAAATGAAAAGAGCAGATAGTCCGGCAGAAGGGGCTGGTTCAAACATCAACTTCAATTACGCGGTGAACTGTCGGGTAAATGGTATTGAAAGTGATTCAAGTGTTGGAAGTCACATTTCGATAAATGCAGGCGCAAACATTTTAATTTCAGGATGTTACATTCATCACGCCTTTACTTATGACGGAACAGGAACTCGGGGTTATGGCGTTACAATGAGCCAACATACGAGCGAATGCTTGGTTGTGAACAATATTTTTAAACATTTACGTCATGCCATGATGGTGAAGACAGGTTCGAATGGCAATATTTTCGCTTACAATTATTCGATCGAACCATACCGCAGCGAGACAATCCATGATTTTTCGGGCGATATTTCTTTACATGGTCATTATCCTTTCGCGAACCTTTTTGAAGGCAATATTGTCCAGAACACCATTATTGACCACTATTGGGGACCAGCGGGTCCATTCAATACTTTTTTCAGAAACCGTACTGAATTATACGGTATCATCATGACATCTAGCACTTTGCTTGAGACTGACAAACAGAATTTTGTTGGCAATGAAGTCACAAAACCGAATTATCCTTACGGTCAGTACCTGCTTTCAGGAAACGATCATTTCCAGTTCGGCAACAATATCAAAGGGATTATAATTCCTGCCGGAACAGATAATCTTACTGATACGAGCTACTTTCTGGATGAAAAACCGGATTTCTGGACAAGTAATTTACCCTGGCCTTCCATAGGGATTCCCAACCTGATCGATTCCGGCAGCATTCCTGCCCGTGACCGGTATTTATCGGGCGGACAACTGACTTCCTGTGGTACTGACACCACTTCAACGGCTGTTTTTTCATGGATATCCCTTTCTGCTGATCCTGAAATATGGCCTAATCCAACAAATAATGTATTGAATATCAGATATAATTCAAATCTGTCCGGAAAAGTGCATATTACTATTCTATCCATCTTAGGGACTAAGGTCTGGGAAGAAGAATTTCAAAATTCTATAGACAAAACTGAAACAACTATCAGTCTAAGCGGCATCCTCTCACCCGGTTCCTATCTGTTGAAAATTGAATCAAAAGCTTTTTCTCACATTAAAAAATTCAGCATTATTCAGTGAAACAAGCACTTGCATGGCTTGGATGTGTACCTTTGCAAAAAGCGAAAGTATGGATAAAGGTTTATCGAATTTTATAAGAAGTATCAGACTGAAACCGGTAAGCATTGATTCATTTACTGAATTGAGTGAAAATGTTTATGTGCTATCATTTAAGCGATTACACGATTTTTTGCCCGGACAGGTGGTTGCGATAACTACCGGTTTGTCAATCGCACCACGTTTGTACAGTATTTGCAGTGGTTCGGAGGAAACTGAGATTTCGGTCTTGTTTAATGAAAAGCCAGAAGGTGAATTGACTCCACGTCTGGCCAAACTGAAAATTGGTGACAGCATCATGGTTTCGGCACCTTTTGGAGCCTTTCTGGGTGATAATTTTCCAGCCTGGTGGATAGCCTCCGGAACAGGAATCGCACCATTCCGTTCAATGATTCACTCCGGACTCGGGAAAAATAACACTTTGATTCATGGTGGAAGAACCCTGGATTCATTTTATTTCTCAGCGGAATTTGAAAAATTGTATTCAGACAGATATATTCGTTGCTGTTCGCAGGAAAGTGGCGAAGGCGTTTATAACGGTCGCTTGACTCATTGGCTGAAAGAACAACAATCGCTGCCTGAAAACACCAATTTCTACCTCTGTGGTAGTTCAGAAATGGTGGTTGAAGTCAGGGATATTTTATTAAGTAAAGGCATTGCATTTGAACGCATTATGTCAGAGATATATTTTTAGGCAGGAAACCGGAGTGACAGAAGCTGATATGTGGTGTAATAAATACATGAATATGTGGCTTTTACTCATCCAAATCCTACTATTTTTTTAAGAAGAAAACTATTTTACCTGAACGAAAGCAAAATTAATATGGAAAAAGAACCATTATTCGGCAAAACACCGGAAGAACTGAAAGTGATTACCCAGAAACTGGGGATGCCGAATTTTACAGCCAAACAAATCAGTGAATGGCTGTATAAAAACAATGCCCGTTCATTTGAGGAAATGACTAATTTATCGAAAAAAGCCAGACTGCTACTAGAAGAGAATTATGAAGTAGGTGTTACAGATTTCAGTAAAGTACAGGCTTCGACAGATGGAACCAAAAAATATCTTTTCCCGACACAAAAGAACCGTTTCATTGAGTCAGCCTACATCCCGGATGCGCACAGGGCAACACTTTGTGTTTCGTCACAGGTGGGTTGTAAAATGGGTTGTTTGTTTTGTATGACCGGAAAACAAGGATTTCAGGCGCAGCTAACCGCTGGTGAAATCATCAACCAGATTATCAGTCTGCCAGAAAGGGAAAGCCTGACTAATATTGTGTATATGGGCATGGGTGAACCATTTGATAACCTTGAACATGTGATGCGAAGTCTCGAAATAATGACTTCTGAATGGGGATTGGGGATGAGTCCGCGACGCATCACCGTTTCAACAATTGGTGTGATTCCCGCAATGAAACACTTCCTCGAAAATTCGGATTGCAACCTTGCAGTTAGCATGCATACACCTTTTCATGAAGAACGCCGCAAACTGATGCCGATCGAAAACGTATATCCTATTGCTGATGTAATCAGGTTGTTACGCAGTTTTGACTTTGGGAAACAACGACGCATTTCCTTCGAGTATATCATGTTTGCAGGCATCAATGACACGCCGGAACATGTAAAAGAACTGGCCCGTCTTCTTAACGGGATGCGCTGTCGTATCAATCTGATTCGTTTTCATCCCATTCCATCTACACCATTGCGAAGTTCGAACGATGCTACTATCGAGGATTTCAGAGCCGCATTAGTCGAAAAAGGAATAAGGACAACAGTGAGAGCATCACGTGGACTTGATATTTTTGCAGCCTGCGGCTTATTATCAACCAAAGAACTGGTGAAACAGCAGGCTTTGGATTTCTAAATATCACTTTGGTTTGTAACTTCAGTCTGACTCAGGTAATGGATTAACAATTTTTAATCTAAGATTATTCTATTGTTGCATTCTTCGTATTACTTTTACATATACAATATTAAACATTGCGATACGGACTGATCTATTTGCTTTTTTTCATTTGCTTTACTTCGGTTTTCGCGCAGGAAACAAAGTATATTCAAGGTGTTGTATATTCTTCTGACAGTTTGAAGGCTTTACCCAATGTACATATTATCAGTAAAATAGCACACAGAGGAACGATAAGCTTACCTGATGGTTCGTTTTTTCTGAGATCAGCTCCCAATGACTCCCTTTTGTTTAGCTCTATCGGATTCGTCAGAAAAATCGTGACTGTAACTGAGCAGATGATCCTGACAAATAATGCAATTACTGTTACACTCGAAAGAGATACCGTAAAGATGGAAGAGGTGGTTGTGCGTTCTTTTTACGATTGGCAAACATTTAAATATATGCTTGTCAATATGAAACCTTTGAAACCGGTTAATCTGGAGTCAATGGATAATGAGCTTGAGACAAGTCTGGAAGAGATCCGCAACTATCCTGCCTCCTTTGGTGGTCCTGTGCAGGCATTTTACGATTATTTTAATGATATGGCCCGTTTAAGGCGCCGCATGGAACACAACCGGAAATTGTATAATGAACAGCTGATACTGGAAGGTAAAATTGATGACACAATTCCTGCCCTGCCACTCCATTTACTCCAGAAAACAGAGTAATCAATATACTAATGCTTTGCGATCCAGTTGCGAGCATTCACAAAAGCCTCAATCCATGGAGTTACCTCATCGCTTTCACGTCCTGATGGATAATTAGCCCATTGCCAGGGTAAAAATGAGCGTTCAAGGTGAGGCATCATGGCCAGATGGCGCCCGTCGTTTGAACAGATTCCTGCTGTAGCCCAATCGCTTCCGTTTGGATTGGCCGGATATTCTTCGTGCCCATAAGTCATCACAATATTGTATTTGTCGCGGAACATAGGGAAACTGAACTTTCCTTCGCCATGTGCAACCCAAACACCAAGGTGTTTGCCTGTAAGACTTCCGAGCATAATACTGGTATTGTCTTCAATTTCGACAGTCAAAAAAGCTGATTCAAACTTGCCTGATTCATTGTGTTGCATAACAGGTTTTTCAGGATGATCGGGATAAATAAGTCCGAGTTCGATCATCAGCTGACAGCCGTTGCACACGCCAAGACTGAGTGTATCAGGCCGTGCATAAAAATTGTCGAGTGCCGTTTTTGCTTTCTCATTGAACAAGAAAGCACCGGCCCATCCTTTGGCCGAACCAAGCACGTCCGAGTTTGAAAAACCACCTACAAACACTATCATTTTCACATCTGACAGATCTTCACGTCCACTGATTAAATCGGTCATATGAATATCTTTTACATCGAAACCGGCCAGATACAAGGCATAAGCCATCTCCCGGTCACCATTCACGCCTTTTTCACGAATGATTGCTGCCGTAATTCCTGTGCGTTCACGTCGTTTGAAATCGATGCCATATTGTGAAGCTTTTCCGGTGAAAGTCTTGTTAAAACTAAAACTCAAATCCTGATGCTTGTAATTCTTATACCGTTCAAGTGCCTTTTTCTCTCCACTTTGTTTTTTGTCAAGCAGATAAGATGATTTGAACCAGATGTCGCGCATCGCATCAATATCCAAGCAATATTTCTCTTGCTCGTGCATGATTGTCAATGTACGTTCCAATGTGATTTTCGCGATTGGAACATAACTTACACCGGCATCAGAAAGTTTCTTTTTGGCTTTACCATCATTTTTAACCTGTATGATTACCGAAGGTTTTTCGCTGAAAAGCAGACTGAAAATATCAAAACGTTTGCAGGAAGTCAGATCGACAAGCAAACCATTTTCGCAGTTCGCAAAATTCATTTCGAGCAAACAGGTTATCATACCTCCGGAAGAGATATCGTGACCCGCCAATACCAGATCGTCCTGAATGAGCTCTTGTAAAGTGTTGAAAGCCTGAGCGAAATACTCAGTATCCTTTACATCAGGAGCAGTCTTCCCGATTTTATTCAGAATCTGCGCAAAACTGCTTCCCCCCAAATGGAAATCATCGCAGGAGAAATCCAGATAGAGTAATTCGGTTTCAAAATCTGGTTTTAATACAGGTGAAACAGCTTTTTTCAAATCGGTTGTTTCACCCACAGCAGTAACGATAACAGTTCCCGGTGACAACACTTTTTTCCCATCCGGATATTTCTGCGTCATCGAAAGTGAATCTTTTCCGGTAGGAACATTGATACCCAATTCGATACAGAAGTCGCTCAACGCACGAACCGCTTTGTACAATCGGTTGTTTTCGCCTTCGTTTCGCGCCGGCCACATCCAGTTGGCACTTAGTGAAATTCCCTTCAATCCATCGTCAATCGGTGTCCATACAATATTGGTAAGCGCTTCGGCGACTGAAAGTCTGGAAGCAATCCTTGAATCAATCAATCCTGCGACCGGCGCATGACCGATTGCGGTTGCAATGCCTCGTACTCCCTGATAATCGAGGGAAGTTATACCAAGATTATTTAACGGAAGCTGAATAGGGCCGGCACATTGCTGCATGGCTACACGTCCGGTTACAGAACGGTCGACTTTGTTGGTGAGCCAGTCTTTGCATGCAACCGATTCGAGTTGCAAAACCTGACCGATATAGTAAACCAGACTGTCTTTGTCATAACTTAGTTCTTCGAATTTGTATTTTTTATGTGCATCTTCCAGAATGGTTTTAGGTGCTTTTCCGAAAAAATGCTCCAGTTTCAGATCTATCGGACAAGTGGCTCCATTTCGGATAAAACGCAATTGCATATCATTGCTGACCGTCCCAACCTCATACATCGGCGCACGCTCGCGTTCTGCTGTCCTTCGCAATAAAGCAAGGTGGTTCGGATGAATAACCAGACCCATCCTTTCCTGTGATTCATTGCCAATAATTTCTTTATCAGAAAGTGTCTGATCACCAATGGGTAACTTAGAAACATCGATGTTTCCGCCAGTTTTTTCAACCAGTTCGGAGAGACAGTTAAGGTGACCGCCGGCACCATGATCATGAATTGAAACAATGGGGTTTATCTGAGCCTCCGACATAGCCCTGATCACATTGGCGACGCGTTTTTGCATTTCCGGATTGGCACGCTGCACTGCATTCAACTCGATAGAGTTGCTAAACTGACCGGTGTCAACACTCGAAACGGCTCCACCACCCATTCCGATGCGGTAGTTATCGCCACCCAACAAAACGATCACATCGTCTTTACCCGGAACCTCTTTATGGCTATCCTCGCGACGAGCATAACCTACGCCACCAGCCAGCATGATTACTTTATCGAAACCGAATGCCGTTCCTTCTTCATGCTCGAAAGTGAGTAAACTGCCGTTTATTAGCGGTTGTCCGAATTTGTTACCAAAATCAGAAGCACCATTGGATGCTTTGATAAGAATATCATCGGGCGAATGATACAACCAATCACGTTCCGAAGTGTTTTGTTCCCAGCTCCGGTTACTATCCGTTCGCGGATAGGATGTCATATAAACAGCTGTTCCGGTGAGCGGAATACTGCCTTTACCACCTGCCAAACGATCACGGATTTCGCCACCACTTCCGGTTGATGCTCCATTGAAGGGTTCAACGGTGGTTGGGAAATTATGCGTTTCGGCTTTGATAGAGATGACAGTATCAATATCAGTTATCTGGAAAAAATCTGCTTTGTCCTGATGAACCGGGGCAAATTGTTCTATCTGTGGTCCTGAAATAAATGCAACATTGTCTTTATAGGCTGAAACCAGTTTGTTTGGATTGAGCTCGGATGTTTTCCGGATGAGTCCAAACAGTGTTTCAGGCATTGGTTTTCCATCAATAATGAAGGTACCATTAAAAATTTTGTGCCTGCAATGTTCCGAATTCACCTGGGCAAAACCATACACTTCACTATCAGTGAGTTTACGTCCGATTTTCACACATATTTCTTCGAGATAATCAATTTCATCTGTACTAAGTGCCAGACCTTCCTGCTTATCATACAATCTAATATCATTGATATAACGGATAGCTTCAGGTTCACGCTCAATATCAAACAATTGCTGATCAAGGTTAGTATATCCGAATTGTAGCATCGGATCAAAATGAAAATTCTCTGAAGTAATTTTAAAATATTCTTCCATTCGCACAATACCAGTAATGCCCATATTCTGGGTTATCTCGACCGCGTTTGTACTCCAGGGCGTTACCATTTCTTTGCGTGGCCCGATAAAACTACCGTTTATGAAAGGGTCGTGTATCACTTTGGCACCGCCGAATAACCAGGCCAGTTTTTCAAACACAACTGTGGTTTGCTGAAACTCTGATTGTACAGCTATGATTCGGTTTTTAGAGGCTTGGAAAAAGAATATCATGGTGTTTGTTATTGCTCGTTTATTTCGAAAAATACGACTTCGCAAAGGTAACAAAGTGTGTGAAATGACGAAACGATAATTCAATTTTCATCAAAACGAAATGCATTTCTGCCAGTCTTCAGTGAAAGTGAACCAAAAATAAATTCAATAATTTGCTATTCAAGCTGTTAGAGAGCGGGTGTTTCAGAGATCCTTCTCAGATACACCATAAACTTCATTTGAACCATCATCGCCAAGTGGTTCGACATGTACCAGCACATCGTAAATGTTTGGTATCAGCGCTTTAATTTTATTTTCAACTTCATGGGTAATGGTATGCGCCTTATCGAGTGACAGAGAACCATCTACTTCGATATCGAGATCAATTACAAAAAAATGGGCGATTTTGCGTGCTCTGATCCGATGTGGATTATGGGCTTCCGGTACCTGTGAAACTGCTTCAGTTATAGATTTATAGATCGCAGGATCATCAATGCGGTCCATCAGGTTCTGGCTTGACTGAATAATAATCCTGATTGCTACAAACATGATCCAGGCACTCACCGCAAGGGCAGTAATTGAGTCAAGCACAGGCATTTGAAAAACATGTGTAAAAACCAATCCAAGCAACACCGAACTGGAGATGACAACATCACCTTGCATATTCCGGGCATTTGCCTTAAGCATTTCGCTATCTGATTTTTTACCGACTTTGTTAAGATAACGTGCTAAAAGTTGTTTTCCGACAATCGAAATAATCACAACGATTACCGCCAGTAAGGATGGAACTTCAGATCTGTCGCCTTGAATGAGACCATGCACTGTTGTGATGGCTAACTGCGCACCGGCAAAGAAAATGATAAAGGCCAGTAATTTTGAAGCAACAGTATCAGCTTTTTCATATCCGTACGGATATTTCAGATCGGGTGGTTTTGTAATAATACGCGCTGTAATCAGGGTAATCAAAGAAGTGATGATGTCGCTTGCCGAATCAACGCCATCCGCCACAAGAGCAATACTTCCTGAAATAAAACCAGCCACGATTTTTGTAACGGACAACAAGGCATTACCGATTATACTGTTCCAGGATGCACGTATGATACGTTGCTCCCGTGTTTTGGTTTGCCCCATTTGTGATTTTGTTAAAATACAAAGATAAAAAGGATTCCGGCTGATAGAACTCAACCGGAATAAAACGATGGAATAATATCAGATTTACGCCAGTTTAACCATGATGGTGCGGATCACATCCGAAACATCTTCGGCTTTATCGACCGATTTCTCAAGTGACTGGTGTACTTCTTTGATCTTAATCAGCTCAATTGTATCTTTCTCTTCTTCGAAAAGTTTTGAGATAGCCAGATTGTAAACATGGTCAGCCTTGTTTTCAAGGATGTTGATTTCATCACAGGCATGCATAATTTTATCTCTGTTTTTTCCCGGATTACTTAATCCGTTGACAGCGATTTCAATTTGCAAGGCAACCAAACCAATTATTTCCGCAACATGAAACATTTCAGCAGGAAGTGTTTTAGGTTTATATAACCTGATACGTTGACTTGCAGCATTGATATTGTCAAGCACATCATCAATGGATGATGCCAGTCCGTGAATATCCTCACGGTCGAATGGAGTAATAAACGATTTGTTGAGCTGGGTAAATATTTTATCAGTCACCCTGTCACCCTCTTTCTCAGTAGCCTTTATTCTTGCTATGAATGCATCCCGGTCATCTAAGTCGGTTGTCGAAACCAACTCTTTGAGCAACTCAGCTCCTTTGATTAGTATGGTGGCATCTTCTTCAAACAGCGGGAAAAAAGCTGTTTCTTTTGGTACAAAGTACTTTAATAAATCATCGAGTTTCATATCCTAAATATTTGGTATTTCAATCAATTAAAATGCTATTCTATTGAAAGGCTTTATGTTAAAACAAATGTGTGATAATGAAATAGACCACACCACTGATTACGGCTGATACAGGGATGGTAAGAATCCATGCCCAGAATATATTTGTGGTGACACCCCATTTTACTGCTGATACACCTTTTCTTGCTCCCGCTCCAATAATGGCACCGGTGATTGTGTGGGTGGTACTGACAGGAACGCCCAGGGCTGTTGCCCCGAAAAGAGTTACAGCACCGGCAGTTTCAGCACAAAAGCCCTCGAATGGCTTTAATTTGGTTATTTTTTGTCCCATTGTTTTTACAATCCTCCAGCCACCAAACAAAGTACCCAGCGCGATTGCTGAATGGCACGATAAAACGATCCATAATCCAATTTCGGAGTCCGTGGTAGCATGGCCGGTTACAATCAGTGCAACCCAAATGATTCCCATTGATTTCTGCGCATCGTTACCGCCGTGACCCAAACTAAAGGCCGAGGCTGATAGCAACTGAAATCTTCTGAAATATTTATCAACCTTGAAGGGTGAGAAATTCCGGAAAATATACAAAACAATGGCTGAAATAAAGAAAGACATTACCATCCCGACAACAGGAGAGATGAAGATAAAAGCTACAATTTTCCATACACCAGAAGCAATAACAGATCCGAATCCTGCCTTGGCAACAGCTGCTCCAACCAATCCACCAACAAGCGTATGCGACGAACTGGAAGGGAAACCCCACCACCATGTCAATAAATTCCATGTAATTGCCGCAATCAAACCGGCAAAAATTACTTGCAGATTGATAACGTCGGGATCAACAATTCCTTTACCAATTGTGGTTGCTACCGAAAGCGGAAACACTAAAAAAGCGATGAAATTGAAAAATGCTGCCAGAAGGACTGCTGCGAAAGGGGATAAAACTTTGGTTGATACAACAGTAGCAATTGAATTTGCCGAATCATGAAAACCGTTTATGAAATCAAAAATCAGAACTGCTGCGATAACAATGTATAGAAATTCCATATCTATGGTGTTAAAAGGAGTGCAAATTTAAGCTACATGAATCAAGTTATTTTCAATTTAATATTAAGAAATTGTTAAATTGTTTAACAAACATAAAAAAGAAGTGATCGATATGCTGAATGAACCCGCTTTTAACAGAATAAATGATTCAATTGATAGAGCTGCACTTTTGACTGCTTAGTATGTAAAATAATCTGTTACAATCTGTTACAACAAAAAACCAGTCATCTTTCGATGACCTTTGTTCCGAACTGTATTACGATTATTCAACATCTGCTCAATAATAACATTAAATATTTGCTGATCAGACCAATAATAAGGTAAAATATTTTTTTAAGAACTCATAATCAGGTATCTTTGGTTAAGATTATTAAAAGTCAACAGATGATAAAATATCT
Organism: uncultured Bacteroidota bacterium; assembly: GCA_903957365.1. Lineage (GTDB taxonomy): Bacteria > Bacteroidota > Bacteroidia > Bacteroidales > F082 > CAJBPB01. The sequence goes on along the minus strand of CAJBPB010000244.1, from coordinate 6,491 downwards.
CGAAAACAGGATCTGGTCGCTGAATGCAAAAATCATTGAATCAGAAGCTGATGCAGTCAAGGTGAACGATCAGTTACAGCCGCTGCTCAAAGAGGGTTTATTTTCGAACGGGGGCATTGTTTTCTCCTATTCCCAAAATCCGATAGGCAATTACTCATTCAGACCGGTTGAAGTGTGTTTACAAATGACTGAACAGGCAATTAATCAATACAACGAAATTCTGTCAGTAAAAGAAATCACATTACAATTGTCCTCTTTTCGCATGATTATCAATACTTTTGGATTTCTTAACATCATTCCGGTTTATGCATATACAGGCACAATCGCCAATGAGGATGCAACAGATATTGAGTCGAATGGCGATGCCTCAGCCGAAATTATTGACGGTCTTTTTAATGAAATAAGTGGTTTAATCGATGCTTTGCATGACATTGGTATTATTCAGAAATCGTCTTTCTACCATTTTGGGATTCCATCAGGCATCGAACGGTTTGGATTACATACCAAAGACGACAGCTATAATTATTTCGCGCATGTTTTCTTTTTTGACGAAAAAGACCTTCTTTGTAAAACAGTCAAACTGTATCAGTGTGAGGATGAGCCTCTTACTTATGAGGATCACAATTTCTATTCTGTTTTTCCAATGTACTATTGGGATATGTCAAAATCAGTTGAAGATGATGACCTGATCAATCTGATTGCGATTGACAGTTATATGATTTGTGAAACTGTAGCCATTAATAATGCGCTGCATGTGTATAACTCTTTCCTTGATGTACTCAACCAGAACATTGAGGTGGACTCGAATCATTTGCGAAAAATATTCAATTACAACACCTGGCTGATCCAGTCATTGCGGCTTTTCAATCCAAACTTTACTCTGTATCAGTTCAGGTTCATGAAAATGTACAGAGAAAACACGGATATTATTTCCAAATACGAATTATTGAAAGATGCTGAGCAATCACTCACTTTTGCCATCGAAGGCATTGAGGTTACCCGAACCCAGCAGTCGGAACGTATTATGCAATTCATTCTCGCTCTTTTCACAGCGCTCACATTGTATTCTGTTATTACGGATGTTGTTGGCCTTATCACAAGTGATGTAAACTCAGTCCCTTTCGCAAGCCGATCGGTTAACTTTGTGATTTTTACCCTTGAGACGATAGTTATCTTATCGTTCGTCCTGTTTTTCAGACGTATAAGCAGAAAAATGTAAATTTCAATTTTAGGTAATATAATTCGCGAACCAGAGAATACTTTTTAACCTGGCACTTTTCCTTTAAAAAGTTACAATTATTCAATCGTGCCTCTTCTTTGTTTCTTTTCAGAAAGGATTTTCTTTTCGCCAAGTCGTTTTTCCTTTGAAGCGCGGGTAGGTCTGGTTGCTTTGCGCAGTTTGCGTGGTGTGAGCGCACGGGCCAAAAGCACATAAAATCTATCAGTTGCTTTGGTTTTATTACCCAGCTGGGTACGTTCCGTTTGCGAAACAATGATAAATTCCTGCTCAGCATTTATTCTGCCTGAGAGTTTATCAAGCAATACGGCTTTCTCGTCTTCACTCAATTTCACGGAAGTTGCAATATTAAAACGCAACTCCATGCGGGTATTCACTTTATTCACATTCTGTCCGCCCGCACCACTGCTTCGGGAAGCAGTAAAAATCATTTCGTTCGTAAAATCCCTTGAAATAAGTTCGGCGGTGGTCATGGTATGTTTTGGGTTTTCCTGGTCAGGGCTTCACTTTAAGTGAAGCCCTGACCAGGAAATAGAACTTAATCGTTTACCGACGCCAGAAATTTTTCAGCTTCGAGTGCGGCCATACATCCGGTACCGGCAGCGGTAACAGCCTGACGGAAAATCTTATCCTGTACATCGCCTGCAGCAAAAATACCAGGAATGTTTGTAGCAGTTGAATCAGGTTTAGTAACGATATATCCTGTTTCATCCATATCAATTACACCTTTGAAAAGGTCGCTGTTTGGCTGGTGACCAATCGCAACAAAAAATCCATCGATATCAATGGTACGTTCCTGATGGGTCTTATTATTGATAAGAATTGCACCTTTCAGTGTTTTCATGAAACCACTTTCTTCGCCAAAAAGTTCTTTTGTCTGGTGGTTCCACAGAACCTCAATATTGGGTGTGGTATTCACTCTGTTTTGCATGGCTTTGGAAGCGCGCAGTTCGTCGCGGCGGACAATCAGATACACTTTTTTACAGAGTTTAGCGAGATACGTTGCTTCTTCGGCAGCAGTATCTCCTCCCCCAACGACAGCCACATCTTTGCCTTTGTAAAAGAAACCATCACATGTAGCACACGCTGAAACGCCTCCGCCTTTGAATTTTTCCTCCGATTCGAGACCGAGATATTTGGCTGTGGCACCGGTAGCAATTATGATTGTTTCGGCCAGTATTTCTTTGCCGTCATCTGCTTTCACCCTGAAAGGGCGCGATGTTGTATCTACTTCTGTTACAACACCCCAGCGGGTATCTGTGCCAAAACGTTCGGCCTGTTCTTTCAATCCTTCCATCATTTCAGGACCGGTAACACCATGCTTATTGCCCGGGAAATTTTCCACTTCTGTGGTTGTTGTCAACTGTCCACCCGGTTGCATGCCCTGATAAATAACCGGTTTCAGGTCAGCGCGCGCTGCATAAATAGCTGCGGTATAGCCGGCAGGACCGGAACCGATAATCAAACATTCGATATGTTCTGCTGAATTGCTCATAGTATTATTTTTTTTGATGTTACCTCATCGAAAACAATGCCAAGTAATAAATGTTTTGTAAAAATAGAATTTTATGACAGAATGGCGCTTAAAATATTTTGGCTTTCCGATTTAATTATCAATCTCGAACCACTCGGCGTACGATGTGGCAGTTTCGCGGAGTAATACGTGTACAAGTTTTTGTTTTTCAGATAGTTTTGATGAGATACGGCCAGCGAAATCTGCCACCATCATCTCACTTGTTGGTTGATAATCGAGCAGAATAACCTTTTCGAAATGTTGTTGCAGGTGATTTGTAACTTCTTCGGGCATACGCTTATTCAACACAAGCGCATGATCAAAAACATCAATGATTTGTTGACGGACAATTGTTTTCAGATCACCAAAATCCATTACCATTCCTAGTTTCGGGCTAGCATAATCATCAACGGGTTCGCCTTTGACAGTTACAATCAGCTCATACGAATGTCCATGCACATTTTTGCACGGACCGTCATAACCCATTAAAACATGGGCCATTTCAAATTTGAATTGTTTTGAGATCCGGATTTGGGGCATTTTACTATTTTTAGTTTTTCAAAAGCTTTGTTGTTGCGACGGTCTTGCCATTTTCTGTAACGCGAAGAAAATAAAATCCGGCTGACAATTGATCGAGTTGGTTTATTGTAATCGGCTGTTGAGAAGAAATATGCTGTTCAATCATTACTCTTCCAGCCAGATCAAGGATTTGCATATGCAATTGGCCGGCAGGATTATAATCGGTAATTGTAAAATTCAATTGAGAAATTACAGGCACTGGCCAAACCTGCAGGGAGGCTCTGTTGTAAGCTACTGTTTCAATACCTACATTCGGATCCCATACCATCACTGCATATTCCGGATTATCGATATAAGGATTCCGGTTATGCTGAATGGAGTAAATGGCGTTGTTTCTCGATATTTCTTTCGAACTCACCGGATCGGCAGCATGCCAGGCGAGTAGTAAATTTACAACCCATGTTTCAAAAGCGGGATATGCTGTACCGTTCATTACAGCATCACCATTTGAATCATAGTTTTCCCAACTGGCTATTACATTCTGGTAACGGGTTGCCATATAAAAATAACCACGGGCAAAATCGCCTTTGTACTCATCAATCGGTTCAAAAACAGTTCCTGAATAGCCAGGAAAACTACAGCTTCCAACCTTACTTCCGTTGGATGATGTCCAGCTGGCCGATCCAACTTCTCCGAACGGATAATTGCTGCGTTTGCCATTAACATACCCATCTGTCGGAACCAGGTGAAACAACTCGGTGTACATGGGTGAAGCATCGTTAAACCAACTTTTAGGCCAGGAATGTTCGCGGTTGTAACAATCACCTTCACCGCCATAGTTACCGCACTGATCCGTTACAAAAGTATATTCATAGGCCGGAGTACCGCCCGGAACATCAGAATACATATCCCATACTTTTCCGTTGCTTTTCTTGTCTGTTGACTGAAAATCTGTCCATAAATTGGCATAAGAACGGGATGTGTGATCTTTGATAATATTATAAAGGGCGACCTGCAAAGCTTGTCCCTTCAGACCTTCGGCATCATCATAGTAACCTGAGGGTGGCTGGGCCAGAGAAGTAAACCGGATAAGTGATAAAAAGGCCAGTATCAGCAAGATACTGACATTCAATTTTTTAAATTTCATTTAAAGGAATTAATTTGATGAAAATAGATAAACCAGACCTGTTAACAGGATGATAATGGCTGCGCCAAGATGCGCCATACTTGATAAAATGATATTCTGACGGTTGAGATTCATGCTTATACCAATAATCGACCAAACAAAGCCGGCAAGGATCAGGAGTGCCGTCATTAATGTTTCGAATGGTGTCAGGTAATCGGCCGCCATGCCCACAATAAGTGTATTGATTCCAGCTGCAATTGCCAGAATCAGAAGTTTTATATAATTATCAAAAGAGAAAAGACGGGCACCTTTTCTGATTTTAAAGGCTTCGATTGACATGCGGATACTCACTGCAAACAGAATTGCAAAAACTGCAAGTTTGTAACGTACAACAAAAAGATACATAAAGGTACTCCCGAGCCAGGCGCCCAGTTTGTACATGACTCCCTGAATCAATCCAAAAATTATCGCATGTAATAGATTGGTTACTAAACTATTACGATTATCACGATCAAGTCCCAATGCGAGTGGGAAGACATTGTATCCGATGGCAAAAATGAATAATATGTATAAAATATACTCCAACGCTTCTGATTTGCTGCAAATTTACGATAAATCTATACGAAGAAACTAACCATGAATGAGTTTAACAAGTTTTTCGAGCCAAAGCGCATCGGTTTCGTCAAAGGTACTCAATGTTGCGCTGTCAATATCAAGGACTCCGGTAATCTGTCCTTCAGCATTGAATAAAGGAACGACAATCTCAGATTGTGACCTGCTGTCACAGGCTATATGACCTGGAAAATCGTGCACATCAGGAACGATAACAGTCTGCTTGCGTGTAATCGCAGCCCAGCAAACACCTGTATCATTTTTCAGATCGATGCATGCCAGCGAACCCTGGTAAGGACCAACCTGTAATTTTCCTTCATGCAAAAGGTAAAATCCGGTCCAGAAAAAATCCATTTTATGATGCAATAAGGCACTGATGGTTGCCATAGCCGAAATAGGATTGTTACTCTTAATCAGAAGCTCAGTAACCTGATCATAAATCCGCGCGTAGCGTCCTGCTTTTTTCTCTGTTTCCATACCTTTGTAATAAACCGTTTAAGATTTCAAATCGGGCGGCGAAATTAGAAAAATTTGTCATAAAGGAATGCTTTTTGATTCAAAATAATCATAATCAATACTTTCCGAAACCGTTTGCACGATTTTCAAACAAAGGATAAAAAATATATATCTACTTGATTTATAATTAAATAAACCATTTTTGATTAGAATTTTCATTTGTGGCATCTTTGTAATTTTCTATTTTTGTCCTGAATTACGATACCAGATTTGGTTTTGTATTCATAAACACATCAAAGTGATAATTAAAAATTTGAAAATGAGTATCAAAAAACAAACGTTAAAAAGCAAACCGGTAACGAAAGTTAGTTTTAAACTTTCGAAAGAACAGGCAATGAATGCCGCAGAAGTAGCCATTGTTGGTGATTTTAACAGCTGGAATCCAGCTACTGATATCATGAAACCATTGAAAGACGGTTCATTCAGCCATGCCATTGAATTGGAAAATGGCGCTGAATATCAATTTCGCTACATAGCTGATAAAACAAATTGGTTCAATGAAGAAGAAGCAGACAAACAAATCGCTTCGTCATTTGGTTCATCCAATTCAGTGATTGTTCTTTAACCTTTGCCTTTGGGCATTTTATATAAAATGCAGCAGGAAATCCTGCTGCATTTTTTTTATTTATGGCAAACAGTTAAATAACTTCTTAATTTACAATTGAGAAATTACGAGCCAATCCGTGAATTTCAATTTGGTGACTGAATCAGATTTTTTCCAGTTCTACAGTAAAATGCCGCATGATCGGTGCTTCATAGCGGATTGAGTAGCCCGTTTTTATCTCGTTTCTTCTTTCCCACACATTGATAATATGTGCAGCTACAAAGTGCATATGGTTGTTTGTATAGGTCCGGCGTGGAATGGCAAGTCTTACAAATTCGAGATCGGGATAACGGTTTTCGCGCGTTACCGGGTCACGGTCAGCAAGTATAGTTCCAATCTCAACGGCACGCACGCCACCTTCGAT
>CAJBPB010000243.1 GCA_903957365.1 uncultured Bacteroidota bacterium | reverse complement strand
CTTCATTAAATGTTTGAAAATTTGGGCTTGTTCCACCAATCGTATATGTTCCGCATAGTTTTACTAAAATTCCTGCAGGAACTATTGTATCGTTTAACATGTCGCAATCTACTCCGTTATTCGGATTTGATGTCCATGCTTTAACATGATAGATGGTTCCTGATTGAAAAGTGTAAGTTCCGGCTATAGTCTCTGAACTCTGTGTAGTTGTAAGTGATCCTGACCAATTTACAGGGGATTGTATTATGCCATTTACTGACCAGTTTATCGTTACTGATGTCAGGGTCAATGTCCCCTGGTTTTGTAAAATCACTTTCACATCCTGCAAACCTGGTTCAGCCGGCGTTGATGGCGATGAAACAGCATTGATCCCGGCATCGAGTTCGCATGGTGAAAATTCCTTGGCTCCGATATCCGGATTGGAAGCATGACGAAGAGTTGAGTCAATATCATAAAGCACCTCTGATATTGGCGAGCCCGTATTGTTTAATAAAATCTGATGTGGAACAAGGAGTGAATCATTTTGAAAAAATGGGTTAACACTTAAGCCATTGCTTTCTCCATTGATCGCTATCGCCCATGATGAAAAGGATGGATAGGTGATATTACCAATAAATCCTACTCTTTTATAAAGATTGTAATAATTGTTATAATTCCAGGAGCAAGAGGTTGGATTGTTTAAAACATAGGCTGAATAGCCTCCTCCAGGATTTGAAAATATGTTATTTTGAATTTCAACACCACTGCCCCCATCAAGCAAAATACATTTACTATTTATATTATTGTTTAATAGGTTTATGCTGTTAAAAACAATTTTTGTCTGGCTGCAATTGGTTGCCTGAATACCATTCCATGGATTAATTCCGAAAATACTGATATAATTATTGGCAACCAGACAATTATTTGTGGTCAATACAATTCCTGAAGCACTGGATGTTGCAATCCTGTTGCCCTCGATAAAACACCACCTATTGCTTTCACCGGAATTTACTTTAATGTTTGATACAGTTATTCTGTTGTTTGTAATGTACACGCTATCGCCTGTATAATTTAAATCTATTCCACATCCTGAAGCCTCATTGTCATTGATCCTTAAATTCGAGAGACTTGAACTCCCTTGTGTGGCTAATGAATATCCTTGAAATCTATTTTCATTGATCTGAATATTTTCTGCATTAGAAACAGAAACACCTGAAGAACCTCCTTCACCATAAAAAAAGTTGTTTGTGATGGTTATATTTTTCGACCCACCTTCAACCCGTATACCATTCGTGACAAAGACTGAAATAATCTTGCAATGGGAGATTACGATATTTTCAGACGAACTACCAATCACAATGGATCCATTTGAATAGTAATCTTTTTTTATCGATAGTTTATTGAAGATGATGTTTTTGGAACCAATTAATTTAAAGGTGTGACCGTATCCTGGTTGATTCCAAATGAGTACTTGCGAACTATCCCCGCTTTCAGATTCAAAAGTCACCGTATTTGTTGTTGATGAGCCAGGAATGGGATTAATCTCGATTTGTTCATTGTAGGTGCCATTGCGAACTTTGAAAATAACCGGACATGTAATGCCTGCATTAGTTAAAACGGATACAGCTTCATTAAATGTTTGAAAATTTGGGCTTGTTCCACCAATCGTATATGTTCCGCATAGTTTTACTAAAATTCCTGCAGGAACTATTGTATCGTTTAACATGTCGCAATCTACTCCGTTATTCGGATTTGATGTCCATGCTT
>CAJBPB010000242.1 GCA_903957365.1 uncultured Bacteroidota bacterium | reverse complement strand
GAACAATCATTGCCGCCAAAGCGACCTTGACTAAAATATTTTTATGGAGATAAATTGCATGGACAGTAGTATATATCTCCTTTGATATGAAGAACATTATCATATTAATCTATTGTGAAATGGTACTCACGAAGAATTTGAGAAACCCGACTTAAAATTTCTTTTTAGAATTCGGTCAGTCAAAGAATTCTTGATCTGGAATTCAACATTTTAGAGGCAACAGATAGTCCTTGGCGCATAATATTCCATGATGCACAGTTAAGCACACCGCCATCTTTGATCAATACGGAGGCATCTATGCTTTCGATCTGCCCTTTGTCAGCATATTCCGGAAAGATTTGTTTGAATTGCATGAGCGCCTGTTCGTCTTCATCTATGCCGAAATAAGGAATCAGTAATAGCTTTTCCATCTGCAGAAAGTTCAGATAGCCCCAGTTTTTATTGCTTTGATAACGAACATTGAAGTTTAACTCAACAGGCTTAAGATGATGCATTTTCAGTACTTTATACAACTTCTCACCATAAGCGCTTTTACTCAGTTTATGGTAACCATCGACAAGCACCTGCTCTTCGTCGATAAAGCGGAGAATGCCATCTGCATGACCAAATTCGTCTTCTATAAACCAGGGTATCAGAACGATTTCATCCACTTCGAACAACTTCCTGAGTTCGCTGAGCAGCTCCGCTTTGAGAAAATGGGGCGAATTCTCTGGAATGATCTTATCGGTCATGATCACCTTGTTCTTACTTTTAACAATATTGCCCCCGTCAAGGATGATATTTGTTTTGCGGGTTTGAATACCGATATGGTCACATACCAGATCAGGATAGGTTTTAATTCTGCGGTACTTTTTCGAAAGCAGATAATCTGGTTCATAGCGGTACTGGATGAAGTTGTCTGAGTTGGTTTGCACCGGCATATAGTCGCGGCACCAGATATCTAATGTTTCAGGAAGGAAACCGTAATGAATTCCATGCTTATCGAGAATGCTTTTTAAATCTTTACTGAAAACAGCGTATTGCAGCTTGTTTTCAAGAAGTTGAGAGAAATACACCCGATTGGTTTGTGAGTCTGTGATCATATTTTTAGGGTTTTAAATAAACATACGAAGCTAATCCGGCAGGCTTTTGCAGGCAAATTATTTAACAAATTTTAATCGAAATGCAGGGTGTTGATAATGAATCGGTTAACAATTTAACAATGGTTGTATTTTTATTTAATGTCAATTATAATTGTAAAGCATACATTTTTGTTTGCAATCAATGTAGTCTTACAACTAATTATGTTCAATCTCCGTTTTTTAAACTCATAGATTCTACGTTGCTTTTTATTTCATGTTAATTATTTTTTCTGAAGAATCAATGAGTTCACGTATCTGTTTTTCAATCGAATTCACAATCTCTGCATCTTCAAATTTCTGGGCTTTGATTATTTCCATTTTGATTTTATCAATAGCCTCAATGTGTTTATTAGCCAGATCGTAAATTTCTGTTAGAATGGGTTTTAATTGTTCATGTAAATACATTGCATGGTTTTTTTTAAATGATATGTTTTTTCAATTGATCTTATGATTGATAACTCTAACGACTTAATATACAATTATATCTGGAAAAAAAAGCAAAAAGTTACTTCAAAGTATATAGTATTAAAGTATCGAAATTATTAATAACGCCCGTAAATGCTTATTCCACCCCCAAAATATTGCTGTTTAAGATGCTCATAAACAAGATTTGTTTTTAAATCGACATCATTGCTAAGGTAAGTTGGGTAAGGTAGTGATTCGAATAATGTTTTACTGACAGCATTAAAAACAGCTGCAGCTGTTACAGATTTGTCTGACCACTGCTCAACTTTCAGTTTGTCATTTTTCAATTCTTCCAATAGTTCAATCGCTATTTCCTTTATTCTTTTCTTATCAGCTTCCGATAAATCTGGTTTGCGAAGTATATCGAAAACCGCTTTTTGTTCCTCGGTCAATCCTTCTCTTTTTGTCTCAATTTCTTCTGCTGTCAATGAATTAACAAATTCGATTAATCTTTTAAAAGTTTCTTCGATGGTAACAGAATCTTTTCCAAGGTTATAATCATCAATGATTTCCTGAAACCGCTGGTAATAGTCGACCCGCATAGGGTTTTTCTCAACCAGATGTTGCAATTGCTTTTCGATTTTGTCTTTTAAGGACTGAACCATCGAGTTTTTGTTTTCAGACTTCAGAAAATATTTTTCCAGTAATTCAAAATTCAGTCCGCTTAAGTCTATGATTTTCCCTGTGTCATGTGTCGGTTCAGCAACAAGATTTTCGATGGATTCATCTATAACATCCTGAATCTTTTTCATGATTTCTGCCACATCAGCACTTTCAACATTGTCTTCGATGGCTGTATAAATTACATCAATCGCATTTTTACGAGGAGCGTATTCATTCAGTACTTTATCGGGTTGCAAGGCTTTATATTTCTTAAATACTTCACGCGCCAATATCTGAAATTTACGTTTCGTTTCATCGTTCGTGTAGACAGCATTCACACCCTTTTCCATGGCTGCCAATTTTTCCAGTCCATGCGCATTGATCAATTCAGTCAGATTAAAATTGACTTCATCTTGCAAAAACATTTCAGTGCTTTCAAGTGCCTCTTCCAGAAGACGTATCAATTCTTCCAACGGTTTTACTGGAGGTTCAGGCTTTTCACCCCCACCACTCTCACCTCCCGTACCATAAATTGCCAAAGCATCCAGTAAAGCAGTGTAAGTTTCGATGTAATCCACAATTAAACCGTTGTTCTTTCCTTCATTAATCCGGTTTGCCCGTGCAATGGCCTGCATCAAAGTATGTGACTTCAACGGTTTGTCGATATACATGGTTGATAAGGATGGAACATCAAATCCGGTAATCCACATGGCACATACAATCACAAACCGGAAAGGGTCATTTTCTTCCTTAAAACGGGTTTCAAGATCCTGATTGTTCATCTTTTCCCTGTGTGGCTCAATATCTAATTCCCACTTCTTAAACTTTTGGATTTCGTTTTGTTCCGAACTGACAACTACACATATTTCAGTTTCTTTAATCCATTGTAATTCACGACTCTTTTCAAGCAATTCCTGATCACCATATTTTCCTTTGGAGATTTCTTTTTCCATCTGAAGTATGTATTGATTCCAATGAATTGTAATCAAGTCATACATTTTAACAGCGGTAAGTTTATCCAAGGCTATAAACATCCCTTTTCCTTTGTATCCACGGTTGCAAAAATGCCAGACTACATCTTTAGCGATGGCATCCAATCTTTTTCTGGCCGTGAGTATCGGATATTCCCTTGCAAAAAGTTGTTCCAGCCTACTTCGCTGATCACTGTCCAAATCTTCAGTTTCAGCATCAATAACTGCTCTGATCTGTTCGTTGATCACCGGATTATTCAATCCCAAATATTCACCCCTGTTTTCGTAGTAAAGCGGAACCGTTGCACCGTCATCCACACTACGTTTAAAATCGTAACGTGAAACATAGTCTCCAAAAATCCTTTTGGTCAGTTCATCATCTTTAAACAGTGGAGTTCCTGTAAAACCAATAAATGAAGCGTTTGGCAACGCATTTCTAAGGTTCATTGCCAGTTGTCCGCCCTGTGTCCGGTGGGCTTCGTCTGAAATAACAATGATATTATCACGCTGGGTTATTTCTTCTTCAAAGTTGAATTTATGGATGAGTGAGAACAAATAACGATGTTCAGAACCCAATAATGCTTTAAGATGTTTTCCACTTCCGGCTTTGAGTGAATCTTTCGATCCTGATTTTACCTGTGGGACCGCACCCACTCCGCTAAACGTGCCGTAAATCTGTGTATCCAATTCATTTCGGTCTGTAACCACTAAAAATGTATAACTGCCGGTAAACTTGCGGTGAATCTTTTGGCAGAAGAAAACCATTGAATACGATTTCCCGCTACCCTGAGTGTGCCAGAACACACCTAATTTTTGTTTTTCTTCTAGACTGATCTTCCCTATTTTATAGAGCTGGTCTTTCAGTTTTATGTTTTCAATGGCTTTGTTTACACCAATAAACTGATGGTTTCGTGCAATGAGCTTAACAACTTTACCCAGAGAATTATCAAACAGAATGAAATTCTCAAACAAATCTAAAAATCGTTTCTTATCGCAAATACCAACAATAATTCTATCTAATGCAACAACACCATTATCATCTTCTGTAATACGTTTCCATTCATGGAAATGCTGATATTTTCCTGTAAGGCTACCAATCCGGCTTTCGATGCCATTACTCAATAAAACAAAAGCATTGTAGTAAAACAGTTTCGGGATAACATCTTTGTAATCGGTGAAATTGTCGTTATAGGCGTTTTCCAGTTTTCGGTGAGCCGCCTTCAGTTCGATGAATAGCAAAGGAATCCCATTCACAAAACCAATGATATCAGGTCGGCGTTCACGGTTGCTCTTTCCCTGAATCCACAATTGACGAACAGCAAGAAAATTATTGTTACCAACTGTTTCAAAGTCAAAGACCTTCAGCGTCTTGTTTTTAATCTGCTCACCAGTTTCATTGATAAAATCGACCGGAATGCCATCTTTAAGCAACTGATGTTTTTCAAAATTTATCTCGGACAAAGACTTTGTAATACTTTCTTCAATCAGCTTTTCATATGCCTGACTGTATGCCTGATCGGGTAGATTGGGATTGAACTCTTTGATCTTTTTAATAAAGATTTCTTTGAGCACGACTTCCTTTTTGTTTAGCCTGCCCAACGTACTGCCCTCACCAAAAGTCTCTTTGTTGTATGCCAAAGCAGTGTCCCAACCTAATTGATTGTGGAATAAATCAATGGCTGTTTTTTCAATGAGACTATCTTCGGAGTATTCCCAGGTCATTATAATTTAAATTTCAGGTATTAAATCTTCAATAAAATTACAGGCCAACTTAATTCTATCTGTATCTTCAGCAACAATAATTATAAATGAGTTTTCCTCTTTGAGCTTAGAGATGCCAAATTTTGCCGATAATTTCTTTGAAAAAGTATAATTATT
>CAJBPB010000241.1 GCA_903957365.1 uncultured Bacteroidota bacterium | reverse complement strand
TCCTTTAGCAGGTGCGGTTGCCGTGAACCTGCACGCACTTGTGTTTGAAGCACCAGCCAAGGAAGTAGCCCAATCTTCTGTGCCAGAGGCAACTAAACGATTATTATAGTCTGTTGCTGATGTCCTAATTCCCACCTGAGGTTGGTAAGATGTGCTAGTTCCTGGTCCAGAATTTAGCTTATAAACAATAGATACAACGCCTGTTGAGGTGTTCAAACGAACTTGCATATCAAAACTTTCGGTTGCTGAATATCTTTTCATTTGTTGCCATTGAAAAATAACCTCATTACCAATAGTTTCCCATCTTATCTCGGTAGATACTGTTGTAGTGGCTCTATCTAAGTCAGCACTGAAAGGACAAATTGCAATACCTGATCCAACTGTGCTGCTTATCCCGGTTGTTGAATACATGGATGGTGCAGAACCTCCTAGGGTCAAAATACCATTGGAGGTAACGTATGCTGTTGTGTAAGCAATGCTGTTAAAGGTAAATGAAGGAATTGTCTGAGCGGTAGAAGCCCAACTATCCATTGCAGATGTTCCAGACTTTAATAAGGTTCCTCCTGTAATGGCAGTGTAACTTCCCGCCGAACTAGCAAAAGCATAAGTGCTTACCTGCGCCCACGAACTCCCGGTCCATAGGAACAATGCGACTAAAAAAAGTAATAGTTTTTTCATAAAAGCTTTTTTTTGTTTGTTATTGGTTTTTAAGATTAAAATTTCAAATAGGTCAGTTTATATTATTCAAAAAAAAGATAAAAGATGCAGTAATTCAGGTCGTGACGGGCAGTAGAATACAAAATGTGTAATCGAAATGCAGAATTACCATGCAATTTTACTGGTAATATGTGATATGGCCAAATCTGAAACCCTTTAACAGGTCTCAATTTCGAAATCAATACCAAAATATTTTTTAAAATAGTAGTTGATTTATAAATTAATACCCGTAATTGCTGTACTTTTACTAAAAAAACACTTCAAGTTACTTTAAATTCAATACAAACCTAAGTCCGGACTATGGATAAGCTCGAGATCATTTTTGTTACTGTAGGCGTTACAGTCAGTGTTCTTCTGGCCATTATTTCGTATATTGTTCATAAAATAACCGGAGATGTTTCACGCAAATATCTGATGTTTTTTCTTGTTGTAAGCGCCTTTTTCCTTTTCAGTCTGGGATATGAAAGCCTGCGGTTCAATACTTTTTTTATTTATATGAGAGCCATCCTCCTGATGCTCTTTCTGCCTACATTCTATCTCTATCTTAAAACAGTATTCACGATGGGGCCTCCTCCGTTTCCAGCATCTGTCAAACATTTTCTCCCGGCTGGTATTATGGGCATTCTGGTGATATGCATCATGGTTGTGAACCAGCTTAATGGCCTTGAGGTGTCCTCCGATACTTATATCCAACGAAACAATGATTTTTTACTATTGAGCCATTATCTTGTAATTGCCTTTATTTTCACACAATTGTTCGCATACACTTTTGCGGTCTCCAGAACTTTTCCTTCCTATCTTAATAAATTACGGGAACACTATTCCAATATAGGACCTTTTAAACCCAAATGGTTGTTTTTCTTAATGGGTATTTTTGTGGCATTTTATGTTCTGGCTGATATTGCGATGATGTTATCTGTGATAGGTTTTCAGTTTTACCAGTCTTTTTTCAGCGTTTTCATGGCAGTGCTGGTTTTATCTACTGCCTATTATGGTATTTCCATCGCTCCTTTAGTTTCCCGTAACAGTAAAGGTGAAATTATTTTTTCGACTTTATCACATCGGGTCATTCTACAACAACCCATTGTAGATTGTCCGGTCGAGGTTTGTGAATGTGATGTCAAAAAGAAAGATTTTAACCATTTGATAGCATCATTGGAAAAGTTAATGGAAAAGGAAGCCTTGTATCTTGACAATGAACTCACACTCTATGATCTGGCGGCCAGACTTTCGACCAATACAAATTATCTTTCCAGGGCAATCAATGAAAGGTATAAGGTGAACTTCAACAGTTATGTGAATCGCCTGCGGATTGAAAAAGTAATTGTTTTGATGAAAGAAGATGTACGGGATAACTATTCATTGTGGGGTATGGGGCAGGACGTGGGCTTCTATTCCAAGTCTGCCTTTATCAATGCATTTAAAAGAGAAAAGGGACTCACACCGAATGAGTATCTGAAGACGGTGAAGGGGCGAAAGGTTGATAGGTTGATAGGTTGAAGGGTTATGAATATACGTGTGAAAATAATTTCACCATTGGTAAGTTGGAACCAGAAACCAGAAACATGCGTAGCGTAAATCTGTTAAATCATCCCACGAAGCAGTGCGTCGGCTTGCCCCACCGGCGTTGGGCGTTGGGCGTTGGCGAAGTATAACTGGCTAATGGCCAAAGGCTAACGGCCAAAGGCTATTTTCTAATTTTCGTTATATCAAACAAGGCCAAAGGCTAAACATCTTCTTTTCAGGTCTTCCTATTTATAAATTTTAACAGGAAAGTAATAGAGCCAGGAAGAACACCCATCATATTCGCTATTAAGTCATTGATGTTGAATGAACGATAGGTTAAAAAGTACTGTATTCCTTCAGTGATGGAAGCAAAAAACAGACCAGCTATTAACCATATTAATAAAGGTTTGCTCATTTTCATGCCAAAAAACATCCAGGGTAGAAATTGTAAAGCATGAATCAAATAATCGGAACGCAATTCTAAAATGAAAATATCATTCAGTGAGCTGCCATTCCCGTTGATCGGGGCGATAGCAAGCATCAACAAAATGATACTATATATTATAAAAACTTTTTGCAAAACTTCTTTTTGATACTAACATCTTTAAAATGAGTATGATTTAAAGTTTATAATTACTCCATCAAAAAGACAAGAAAAGTCCTATACCTATGAACATTAGTATTACTATTAAATTGAATGGTATATCTTTTTTAATATGACTGTTATTTTAAGTGAAGACTTATTTTATCAAAAATATATGGTTTCTACTTTTTAATCATTGCATCGATTATTAAAAAGCATAGTTAAGGCCGAAAGTTAAGCTGGGAATGATATCTTCATCTTCCTGATAGATATCCCAGCCCATGATGGCGGAGAGGCTTATGCCCACACTGAGTTTTTTGGTGAGTTTGTAGTTTCCTGAAAACCAAGGTGGACACAGATGTTGGGACGGTCATATATAGTTGTAAAAATAGCCTGAACAGGCATGAAGACTGAGATTCCACTGATTGGTTGTGTTATTGGGGTTTACCAATGCAGAAATATTGAAAATAGCTTCGCAGGAAATGTAGTTATAAAATTATCTTGCACTGAACCCCCCATCCAAAATAATGTTCGTACCTGTAATTTTTTGTGAAGCCCTTGATAATAAAAACACACAACTATTAGCAATATCTTCTGCACTTACCCAACCCAAGGGGTATTCGGCCTTGTTTTTTACTTCCCATTCTGAAGAAAGTTGATTGATTAATCCTTTGGTCATTTGTGTATTTTCAACCATGCCGGGAGATATGCTGTTTACGCGTATATTCCTTGGGGCCAATTCAATTGCCAATGATTTCGCGCCTGATATCACGGCTCCCTTACTTGTTGAATAAGCCACCTGTCCAGCTGCTCCAATTACTCCATTGATGGAAGAGATAAGTACTATACTACTACCTGCGGGATTGAAATAATTCTTGCGAAGCATGATCCTGCAAGATTCAAAACCAGCCAACACATTAACTTTGAACTGATTGTTAAATATTTCAGGGTTTGTTAACTTGAATGGAAGTATTTTTTGAATGCCAGCAGAATGAACAAATCCATCTACCATGCCCATTGTATTAAATACATCAGCCAATGCGACTTCAAGTTGATTATCATCAGTAATATCAAAAGAAAAGTACCTATGTCCCTCCCCTTCCATCAATTCTAATACATCCGAAAGACGTTCCTCATTACGACCGAAAAGGGCAACTCTTGCCCCCATTCTGGAACAAATAATAGCAGTTTGTTTTCCGATACCGGATGAGGCACCAGTAATAACCACACACTTTTGTTGAAGACTAAACATGGTTTTATTTAATATGTTCCGGACCAATTTTAGTGAATAACTCACCAATTGTTTTTATCTCAACAAAGTCATTGGCGGTTAATATCAGCCCGAACCGTTCATCCACCATGCTCATAATGACCAGAATAGACATGGAATCCCAACCCGGGATTTCCTCTAACACGCTGGTTTCGGACAGGCTATCGTTGCTTACATTAAATTCAACGGCCAGTATGGAAAGAAATTCCTGTTTTTTCATATTGTATCGAAGTTATATTGTTATTATTGTTGCTCCCCATGACAAACCCACACCAAAACCAACAAGCATAACCTTGTCACCTGTATTTATCACTCCATTTGTCAGGGCGTTTTTTAATGCAATTGGAATAGTTGCAGAAGCAGTATTACCTGTTTCGGCCATATCTATACAGAACTTTGCAGGATCTATTTTTATTTTTTTACGAAGGTATTCGAGCATAAATTGATTGGCCTGATGAAAAATGAAATAATCCACTTCATCAAGAGTAATACTGTTTTTAACAGCGGTATGTGAAACAAGATCTGGTATATTGGCGATGGTAAAGCTATATATTGATGAGCCATTCATATATAAATGATTATCAGAAGTAATATTTCCTGTACCATATTCATAATCATTGGCTTCTATTAAAGATTTGTTTTTAAATCCACCATTTTTTACGATTAAATCCTGGTAACCATTACCGTCGGTTCCCAGAACAAATTCTCCAATTTTAAAAGAATCTTTTGTGACCAGCGTAGCCGCTGCCGCATCGCCAAATATGGCACGGTTGACCCTGTCACCCGGGTGTAAATGTTTTGAATAGGTTTCAGCAACAATCAAAAGCACCTGTGAGGCGATATTTGCTGATAGTAAGCCTTTTGCAAGTGCTAAACCATAAACATATCCCGAACAGCCCAGGTTAAAATCCAGGGCACCACATTTTTTTGAGAGGCCTAAACGCTGTTGCAATATGCAGGCAGAGGTTGGAAGGAAATAATCAGGGCTTTGCGTGCAAAGTAGTACAAAATCAATTTCATTTCTGTCTATTTTTTCCAATAATGACAGTGAAGCCTTCTCTGCCAAATCCAAAGCCGTTTCATTTTTTGCAGCGATAAACCTACTGTGGATTCCAACTTTTTGCTCAAAACTTTGGTAATCCCAATCCGGGAAAACCTCTTTCAATTGCTTGTTGCTGAGTTTTATTTCAGGTAAATGGTATTCCAAATTCATAGTCCATGATATGCTCATTAGAATAAGCAAATATATACATATATATGATCGTTGTACTAAGCAAAAGTGATTTCTTGATAGTTTATTTTGTTTCAGCTTTTTTTGTTTCAGGGTCGAAACGTTAGGCATATGTTCAAAATTAATAATTGCTTAGCGACATAATCACAGACTGCGCCGAGCGTGAGATGTGATAGTGAATAGTGAATAGTGAATAGTGAAAAGTAAATTGTCGGGAATGTGACAATTCGACAATTTGAACTTTTCTCATGACCAAAGGGAATAAAATTCGGCAATTCGGCAATGTGCTAATTCGGCAATTCGGCAATTAGAAAATGAGATTCGTAATTCGTAATTCAATTCAATCTTCAATATAGAAAACCTAAAAGCCAAAGTGGGATGTGTTTATGGTGTCCGATTTCAATATCATCCATGAATACTACAGCATTTTCAAAATCTCGGAATTGACGATTATCTTTATTTTTTCCGCCTATTTCAATCACAAATTTATTGTCTATTATAAAGTCAGTTTGTTTATGCAAAAATACCTCATGGTTTACTATTAGCTGGTTTAGCGCGAATGTCTCTCTGAGGTTTCCTGTATT
>CAJBPB010000240.1 GCA_903957365.1 uncultured Bacteroidota bacterium | reverse complement strand
GGTGACGGTACAACAGCACTCAGCCAGACATATACTCTTGGAGATGTGAGGTTCAATAACAAGATATCCAAGATTTTGGTAAAAAACAGTGGAAACCTGAAGATGAATGTCCTTTCAACTAAATAAGAAATATAACTGAAAAATAATAGAAAATAGCAAATTAAACTTTACCTAAATGAAAATCAACATGAAAAAAGTAACCCTGTTAATCGCGATAATCATCGCGGTTAATTTCCTGCCGGCTTCATTGTTTGCGCAGGATATCCAAATCGCAGACGGAGGGATTTTTACCTTGTCTGCCGGATCGTATTCAAACACGATTTCGAGCACAACGCAAAGCAATGCCAGCACAGCGACGGTAGTGATTGGTAATGCTGCTCCCGCATCAGTAACATTGAATGGAATTCATGCGGAATACTATGGTTCATTTACCATGTATGACGGTTCCACACTGATGTATGCCTCGGGATCGGCTACAGTGCCAGCCAAAGTAATCATCGGCGCTGGTACTGCCACTGCCACTACTACTTTCGTCAAACAAAACGGTGCGTTTACCTTGTCAGGCGATCTGAGCAGCAAAACTTTCCAGATTGGAAACTATGGTGTGCTTGATCTTTCGGATGCGTCGAATACGGGCGATCTTACCCTGGCAAAGGACTTGTATTTTGCATCAAACAGTGATGCCAACTCTTATATTAAATACAGATTAGGTACAACGACCTATAAAATAATTTCAACGGCCGGAAAAATCTATACCAACGAAACGGATGGCTCCATCGACGTATCAAAGAAGTTTGTATTTGATATGACGGATGTTACCGCTGGCACTAGCGAAGAAACAAGAAATTTCACCATTGCCACCTGCCAGACTCTGCCTGTAGTGACAGGAACACCTACTGCAAGCAATGCCGGAAACTGGACCGATTTTGCAGTAACAGTAACCGGACCCGGGCCTTACAATATCGTTTTCAGTGCAACCTATCCTCCGGTTGCACCAACAACACAGGCTTCACTTGTTGCCTTCTCTTCGGTGTCTTATTCAACCATGACAGTTGGCTGGACCAACGGCAATGGTACGCACAGGGCAGTATTCATGAAAGAAGGAACTGGTGCAATAACCAATGCAACTGATACTTTCACATACACAGCCAGTGCCGACTGGACATCCAAAGGCACACAGCTTGGAACTTCAGGTTATTACTGTATTTACAATGGAAACAGCAATACGGTGAATCTAACCGGACTAACGCCAGGAGCCACTTATGTTGTTCAGGTTTTTGAATACAATGGACCTGCACTGGGCGAAAAGTACAATGTTGCAACTGCAACCGGAAACCCGAACAGTCAGGCAACATTAGCGGCATATTTCTCTGACGGTACAGATTATTACGGAACCTGGTCAGGCGTTGCAAGTGGCATTGCAAGTGGTGGCACAGCAACCATGCTGGCCGATTACACACAACCTTCGCCGGTAACAATCGCTACCAGTTTCACCCTCGATCTGGATGGCCACACCTTTGGTGGCGCAGAAACATCCACAATTGCCAGTAGTAAAACACTGGGATTAAAAGGGAGTACCGGAACATTTGACGGGGTGATAAGTTTTGCAGCCGCAACAAGTTCGTTACGGATTTTGTCTGAACTTACATTCGGAACAAACTTTTTAACAGCTGGTTCGAATGGTCGAATCACACTTGGTGATGGAACAACATCGGTGTCATTTGCCTGCGATAATGATGATGCTTTATTTACCAATGCAGCAAGCCTTAGCGTGAAAGGTAGTTCCGTTCTGTCCCTGGGCAAAGGAACAACCTATACACCTGAAATTATCATTGAAGACGGCGGTTTGGTAAAACTCACCAGCACTGCATCAACTTACACGAATACCTTCACAACAACAACTTCAAGCAGTGCTTCAACGGCTGTTTTGCAAATTGGAGGCGACACACACATTTCTTCCTCACTTACAGGTAATATGGCTGATTTCCACGGCAGAGTAACCATGGTAGATGGCTCACAACTTATTGTAAATATGGCAGTTTTAGGAAAAAGTCAGATAACGAACGCTGCAAGGTTCGAAGTGGGAGGATCGACAAACACTACAGCAACAACACTTTCTTTTGTTGCTGGACTTACATTGAACAATGGTGATATTTCTGGCGCAACCAATTCAATTACCATTGGTAAATACGGTGTACTTAAACTTACCGACCTGACAGGAGCATTGAATTTAACTTATGGCGACATTCAGATTACTGATCCAACGGACGCTAACCATGGTTATATACAATTTGGTATTGCTTATACTACCACACTTTCGAATGGTAGTTTTGACATTGGCACATCCATCGATGTCTCATCTCATTTTGCTTTTGACATGAACAATCATGTTGGCACCTATGGGCAAACTAAAAGTTTCACTTTTGCAATCACACAAAGTGCTCCGCCTTCAATAACCGGAACGCCAGCACCAATCAATGCCAATCACTGGAGCGATTTTTCGGTTACCACAACAGCACCTCCCACCTTGACCCCAAGTGGATGGAACCTCAAGCTGAATGCTTTGTATTATACTCCTGTCCTGTATGTTGATGCCTCAAAAGCCAATGATAGCGGTGACGGATTAAGCTGGGCCTTTGCCAAGCAAACACTGCAGGCAGCCCTCGATTTATCTGTTAGTGGATATCAGATATGGGTAAAAGAAGGTACCTACCATCCTACTGTTAAAGTGGGAGGAGATGGTGAGCGTTTCAAAACTTTCCAGATGAAAGACGGAGTTGCAATCTATGGCGGTTTTGATCTTACATCACCTGAGGCAACAATTGCTGAACGTGCAATCGCCACAAATGAAACCATATTGAGCGGTGAAATTGGATTAGCCACCAACACTGACAATTGCTATATCGTTGTTTTGTCCCATAATGTGTCAAATGTAGTGCTGGATGGATTTACAATTACAGGTGGATATATGGACGGAGCGCCAACCGGACTTTCGGAAAAAAATGGTGGTGGAATTCAGAACCTTAATTCAGGGGCTACATACAACAACCTGAAAATCATCCAGAATTATGCTGAATGGAATGGAAGCGGTGTTTTTGTTGTTCAAACAACGATGGCCACTTTTAACAATTGTGTCATTGCAGATAATACCGGAGCAGCAGGATTTTCCTCATTTAGTGGTGCTTCAACCTGGAACAATTCCACCTTTGCCAACAATAGTTATTATGAAATAATAGTTCAGGCCACATCATTAGTCAATACTTTTAACAATTGTATTATTTGGGGTGGAGAGCAGAATATTTGGAATAAATCCGGAACACTAAATTTAAATTATTGTAATTACTTAAATTCCGGTAATACAGGTACTTTAACCACAAGTAATTGCATAAGTGGAGATCCTAAATTCGTTGATGCAGCCAATCATAATTTCAGCATCGCAGGAACCTCATCCTGCCTTGATTTAGGTAATGATACCTATAACACCCTGACGACTGATATTCGCGGAGCTGGTTTTGGCAGAAAGTTGCTTAAAACAAATGCATCGACTGCAGGAACCATCGATATCGGGGCGTATGAATACAAATATGATACCGACCCAGCCACGCTTTGTGACGATGCAATAACAGTCTTGAACACAAATGATGCCGGCGCTGGTTCACTTCGCCAGGCAATGCTGGATATCTGTGAAGATGGTATCATTACTTTCAACGAAAGTTTAGAATCCCAAACCATTATTTTAACATCAGGCGAATTGCCAACGATTGACCTGGGTGTTACCATAGATGCGTCAACACTCACAAACACATTAACCATTGACGCAAACAACGCATCACGCATATTCAACATCAATTGCGTTGCAGCGGCTATTGTTAATATTAAAAACCTCAGACTGATCAATGCCAGCACTGCTGGTAATGGTGGTGGCATTTTTGTGGCTTCCGATAATATCGCACTTGATCTGTTGGATGTTGATATCACAGGTTGTGATGCAGCCAATGGTGGTGCCATTTATCAAACCGGTGGCACTGTGGGTGCAAACAGTTGCGGTGTAACTTCAAATACAGCAACCACCAATGGTGGAGCCGTTTATGTTGCAGCAGGAACCTTTACTTCCACGTTCAGTCAATACAATCTTAATAGCGCACTTTATGGAGGTGGATTATTTGTAAATAGCGGAACGATTGAACTGACAAATGACTCTTTACTGACAAATTCCGCCAGCTTAACAGGGGGTGGATTTTACATGAAGGAAGGATCACTTACCCTATCAAATAGTAAAGTAAATCACAATACAGCACTGACATTTGGTGCAGGTGGCTTCCAGGAACTATTTGTTTCATATTTAACCATGACAAATTCACAGGTGATTGACAATATCTGCACAAGTGGTGCCGGAGCCGGATTATTCGTAGGTGATGGACATGCCGATATTTCCGGATCAATCATCAATAGCAACCGTGCCGAAGGTGCAACGGACTGGGGAGATGGTGGAGCCTTTTATATTACTGGCGGAAATCTAATTCTCAATTCCAATATCATCAAGTCCAATTATGCTTATCGTTGGGGAGGTGCCATTGTTTTAAACGGATTATCTGGAAAAGTAAATGGTACACCAGCAACAGTTCATTCAACCAATGATACGATTTCATGCAATTCGGCTGAAACAAGCGTCGCCGGAGCAATCTATCTCTATCAGGGTAATTCAGATTTTACAGGTACTAAAATTGAATGGAATGAATCATCGAATTATGGTGGTGGAGTTTGTGTATGGGACAATTTGGGTACAACTACATTTGATCAGTGTACCTTCTCGAACAACCGAACCAGAAATAATGTCAGCGATGTTTTAAATTATGGAGGGGCAATTTTTATTGATAATTCAGTCGTTGGAGTTACATCATCAACCTTTACTTCAAATTACTGTTCAAATACCCGAAGTGCTGCAAACCCGAAAGGTGGCGCGGTGTATGTGTACGATGGAACATTGAATGTAACCAACAGCATATTTACCTCTAATACTGTAACCAATACAGGTAGCAAAGGCGGTGCTATTTTCAATGATATGGCCGATGTAAACGTTGCAAGCTGTACTTTCACATCAAACGCAGCCGGACGAAATGGTGGTGCAATATTTACGAACCAGTCAACCGCAAATACAAGCAGTATTAATTCCATATTTACCTCCAATTCGGCTGGTAAACTGGG
>CAJBPB010000239.1 GCA_903957365.1 uncultured Bacteroidota bacterium | reverse complement strand
TTCCCGATCTTCAAATCAGTCATGTACCTCAGTACACTCCTGATTTTCAGCTCATCGAAACCTCGAACCCGAACATTCTGAATCAAACTCCTGACTTTATGGACAGACGCTAAGAAGAAGCTGAAATGGCAAAAAACGCTGTATTTGCTCTATACTATTCTAAATGCCCTTGATTTACGTTCTATTTCAGAAGGTGGAATTTTATACTTAGCTGCAACGATTTTCCAATCCGCAACAGCTTTAATCACTGCTTCTTTTATTTCTAAAGCTCTTTCGTGAGATAAAAGGTAGAATGATGCTGTTCTCATAACCAAATCAATATCAAGCGAATTATCATGCTCATCAATATTCAGTTTCAATCCGGTTCCGGTTTCAGTGGCATTTATGTCAAAAGCCGGAGCTAAAATCCAGCCGGCTTCCGTAAACAAAAATCCATGGTTTCGTAAGTGGTCATCTGTATTGGATACACAAACCGAGAACAAAACCCTTCTGAAAAGCTCTTCCAAATCCGATTTTGCATCCGCACATTCCGATTTAATAAAATAAACCAGGTTTAGATAACTTACACCACTATCCGCATCATCACCATCCTTCTTTTGCAATAATGTCATGGCCGAAGCATAATGTATTCTCTTGTTATTTTCAGACCTGTCAAAGCGTTGGGATAGATAAGTATGGTATGGAGAACCCAATTTTCTAACTGATGCATTTGGAACGGTTATTCCTGCCTGTCTGGCAAGTTCATGAACAAGCATTTCCCACAAACCGATATCCGAATCATCCTTTTGGCTTGGGAATTTAGCAATCCACTGTTTACCTTCAGTATCCGCAACATCCGCTTTTGGGCGCGCACCACCTAATGAAGAACCTGGTGCAATAAGTTGATTAATCCATTTCAGGGATGCATCATTCAATTCATCTGCATTTTTTTCGTATTGCTCAACAGCATATTCAAGGTCCCGTAAAGAAGTAAATGGAGGAGAAGACAGTCTGGCATCATTACTCAAAAAATAACCATTTTCAGTTTCTTTGAAGCGCAAACCACCCATACGATGGCTATCATGAACACCCATCAAAAAATCGATCCCGAACAATTGGTGAGGCTCACGCTTTTCAATTTTGGCCAAAAGCACTTCACGCCGTTTCATCAACAATTGCCCCCATCGATCAGGTGATGAATCCTTAAACACACCAAAATTATCATTCGAAGAGGCGAATTGTTTTCCGGAATAGAGCGGTAATTCAGGGTCGATAGAAATCCCTGTTTTTAACCATTCCTTTTCATATTCAAAAGAATACACAGCCTTTCCCCTAAGCGATGAGAAGCACAGCTTCCCAACTGATTTTGGTTGATTAAACATATACCAATCGGCGTAAACCAATATTTCTGCTTCCTGATTCTTTTTCATCTTACCCGAAAATAGGTTCAACTGAGTCTCCTTTGTCAATAACATGCTTTATTGCAGATAGCGTATCTTTCTTTTTGGGAGCTCTTTTCTTAACCACTAAACCGGCATCCTGAATTTGTCGCCCGATTGGGTCTTTGTCTGCAATCAATAATAAATCCTCTTCGAGGCGTAAAACGGTCAATACCTGCAAATAATTCCCGAGAGAAACAGATGGAGAACCGGTTTCAATATTGACAAGGGTCGAAACGGCAATTCCTGACCGTTCAGCCAGAGAACGGGTAGAAAGCTTCCTGCGCAGGCGGGCTAACTTGATATTCTCGCCCAACCGGGATAGAATATTCTTTTGCTTTAAGCCAAAGTTTAATTTCATAACAACTGGTATTTCAGTGCAAAAATATATATTATTAGTGAAATATCATATATTATGATGAATTGATTTGTCGTTAACGGATGTTTTATAATTATCCATTGAAAAGGGTTTCCGTACTCCGATGAAAGGATAAAAAAATATTGAAAAGCAAAGTTCGAAGGTAATTTATCGTT
>CAJBPB010000238.1 GCA_903957365.1 uncultured Bacteroidota bacterium | reverse complement strand
GCTGATTTGGAGCCTTCCTTCCATTTTTTTTCTTTTTTCAGGATTGATATTTAATGCGTTCGTAAAGTTTTACCAGTGAGGTAAGTAACTCAACAGGTGAAGACAAAATCTGATAATGATTTTGACCAAACATTTGTGGAAGATAATATTTTGCCGATGCCTCGATAGCCAGTGCGTAAGCATTTATCTGGTTTTCATTCAATTCACGTAACGCCTGTTTCACATCGTTGATGCCATATTTGCCCTCATACCTGTCGAAATCGTTGGGTTTTCCGTCCGACAATAAAATTACCCATTTATTTCTGGTTTTTCTGGCCTTCAGTAACGAGCCTGAATGTCGTAAAGCTGTTCCGATACGGGTATAACCGGTGGGTTGAATGGAACCTACTTTATATTTTGCTTTGTTCCATTCTTCATCAAAGGATTTTATAATCAGATAATTAGAGAAATTTCTTGTTTTGGAATAGAAACAGTCGATCGAAAAATCGATAGCAAACTCGTTTAAAATCTCTCCAAATAAAATAGCGACCTGTTTCTCCACATCAATAATCCTGTTCCCATCCGAATATGCATCACTTGATAAACTGATATCCAGTAAAAGTAAAATTGAAATGTCTTTTTCTTTTTTGCGGTTTGAAAGATAGATTTTCTCGGTGGGTGTGTGACCCGAATGTACATCAACAAATAAGTCGGTAACTGTATCAATATCAAATTCAGTTCCTTGCGTTTGCTTACGTATTTGTTGCATCTTGTTGTTAATATTTGTCAGCATCTTGCGCAATCCGTTAAGTGTAGAATGATTTTCCAACAATGTGCGCTTATAATAATCGGTGTCGATATTGAAATGACTCCGTGTGTAAAGTTTGCAAAACTTTGATTTATAAACTCTTTTTTTGTAATCCCATTCATCATAAGCAATCGGATCACCTTCTATTTCAAGGTCTTTGCTTTCAGAAACTGTCGTGTTTTCCATGAACTCTGCCTGGTACACGCTGTGTGCTGGGTCGTCAACACGTATTGTGAAATTCATATTCAATTCATCTAAAGCTTCCTGATGCTTTTCGAGTTCATCACTTCCATCGAAATCGCGCCAGACTCCACTGAATTCGTCGGCTGTTTCAACTTTTTCAAAATTATGATTCAGAACATAGTCTTCCTGTTGTTTTTTATCGATAGTCAGACTTTTTATTTCTTCAATTGCTTTGGCTTTGATTGTGGTTTTTGGCGAATCGGGTAAGAATGCTTTCACACGTTCATCAAAATTTTCAAGTTTTATTTTCGAATTGAAATCCTGATCATTGATCATCCATTTTCCATAAAGCCAGCTGTAATCAACATTTTGATCAGATTGAGTCTGAAGTTGCAATAATTCTTTAAATTTTTCAATTATTTCAATGACTGATGGGAATTCCTGTATCAGACTTTTTAAAACCATGTCAGATGTATCAAATGCTGCCAGACGAGAAATTAAAGTTGTTTGATTCTCTTCTTTTTGCCAGTTTAGGTTGAGTTTTTGTTGTTCCGACAGGTATATTGTCCTGAAAAGGTAAAAGGATAAGTTTAATTCCAGTTGAGGAAATAATGCGAATTTGGAAGGTAAAAAGAAACTGTTGTTTTTATAACCACCTTCACGCTCAGCATGATATATGTCAATGGCTTTCCCTGTGATTGCACGGGCAATAATTGTTAAACGGGCTGAAATATCCGATAGATTTACCTGTAAATCTAGCTGTTCTTTGGAAGTTTTCTTCTTAAAGTATTTGATAAAACTTCCGTAAATGAATTCGTCGAAGGCCATTTAGATTGGTTCAGATCATTAAGTTTGCCAGGTCAGTAAGGGCTTCAATTATTTCTTCGTCGTCGCTCAATGGCTCAATAACTGCTGTTTTTACTGAAAGTCGTTTCGCTAATCCGCTGTGAATTAGTTTTCCTGCATCAACAAGTAAGCGTGTTGAAACGGTTTCAGTTAAACCTAATTCTTTTAAATTTCTAATTTTATTGCCGATGGAAACCAATCTTCTGGCAGTTTCTTCATCAACACCCGATTCATTTATAAGAATTTCAGCTTCAAATTTTGGTTCAGGATAAGCGAAGCTTACTGCGATGAAACGCTGTCGTGTCGATGGTTTTAATTCCTTGTAACCGCGTTGGTAGCCCGGGTTGAATGAGGCAACTAACATGAATTCATCATGCGCTTTGAATGTCTCTCCAAGTTTATCGATGAACAATTCACGTCTGTGGTCAGTCAGCGAGTGAATGGCTACGATCACATCGGGACGGGCTTCAGCAACTTCGTCCAGATAAATAATTGCACCTTGTCGAGCGGCAGTAGTCAATGGCCCGTCCAACCATATTGTTTCAGCTCCTTTGATAATAAACCGTCCAATAAGGTCAGTGGATGATGTTTCTTCATGGCAACTTATTGTAATCAGTTTTCTGTTCAATGAATGTGCCATGAATTCAACAAAACGCGACTTCCCAGTCCCTGTTGGGCCTTTCAATAAAATCGGAAGTTTGTTTTTACATGCATGTTCAAAAATTTCTACTTCTTTATGAACCGGGAGATAGAAAGGCGTGATTTTAGACATTCTTATTTAAATTTTTCTATTGGATATTTAGAAATTGTCTAAAATTTATCCTTTGGCATTTTTTTGTGAATTAAGCCCTCATACT
>CAJBPB010000237.1 GCA_903957365.1 uncultured Bacteroidota bacterium | reverse complement strand
CCTGACGTATCAGGGAGGCCAATGCATGACCATAACGGACACAGTCTTCCAGATTTTTATCTGTGAGTCTGGCATGAATCCAGCCAGCAAGTGCAGCATCACCGGCTCCTGTTGTATCTTTCACATGTACGATTGGTGCATCAAGTTTAAAGTTGTAGTCTTTTGCGTATGTAACCGATCCTTCCTTTCCATTTCGTACCCAAAGATATTTTACACCGCGTTTAAGTAAATGTTGTACCAAGATTTCAAGTTGCAATTGATCTTTTTCGCTGGATATAGCCGACATTTCATCTCGATTAGGTGTTATAAGCAGCACATTGTCAAGGTTGGTGTTTTGCAGACGGGCAGCTTTTGGCACAGAAACAGGCTCAATAATACATTGTAAATTTTCGGTAAGGCAAAAACGCAGCAACCAGTCGAGACTTTCACTGCTTAAATTGCAATCCATCAGAATTAAGGAAGCCCTTTTCAACAATGGAATTCTTTTCTGAAGAAAAGCAGGAGTAATAAGTGATTCTAATTGGGTTGAAACCGCACCGGCAAATAAGTCGCCCTCAGGGGAAAGCATTGCCACATATCGCCCAGTATCGGTTTCATTGACCAATGAATGCGAAATACCTATTCCACATGATATGCAGTTTTTCATGAGCCATTTACCATCTGAATCATTTCCGAAATGCGTAATCAATTCAACTGAATTTCCAAGTAATGCAAGGTGGTTGGCAATATTCCGTGCAACACCACCAGGTGACCGGCAGAATGTAGAAGGATTTGAAGTGCCTGTAACCGGCTGCATTTCAAAGTGAAAACTTTCATCTATCAATGCTGCACCAATGCAAACGACCAATTTTTGTCTCATGGATTAAAGGTAGGTATTTTCTTTAATTGACAATATGTCACCATTTGGTTTTTATTATTCTATTTGTCTTTTCATGTCATCAGACCATTTTTTCTCAGAATTTATCATTGAACCAAAAAAAATCACCTTCGACCGGCAATAATTGCGCTCCAGATTGCATGAAAAACAAATTCGAAAATAATTGAATATGTGCATACAATGAACATTGCAAAATGAAGGCTTGTATGGTCTTTGTTGAATCGATTCATTTACAGTTATAAGGTGGGGTTGAATTCCTCCGGATAAACCCACTAATTTCATGTACTTTTGCAGCCATTAACGTTTTTACTTCTTTATTTAGCACAGTTAAACATGTCTTTCAACACACTCGGTTTATCCCCTTCACTTTTAAAAACACTGGCCAGCCAAAACTACCTCCAGCCTTATCCCATTCAACAGCAAGTAATTCCAGCCATTTTAAATAAAAAGGATGTTTTGGGAATTGCAAAAACAGGATCAGGAAAAACAGCAGGTTATGTTTTGCCAATCCTTATGAATCTGCAATGGATTCCAGCGTCCAAAAACAGACATGTAAGGGTTTTGGTGTTGGTTCCTACCCGTGAATTGGCAATGCAGGTTCGAGAGGTATTTGAACTATTCAGTCGTGATTTACCCGAAAGGATAAAATCTCTTGCAGTTTTTGGTGGTGTTTCGATAAATCCTCAGATGATGGCAATGCAAGGCGTGAATATTTTAATAGCTACGCCTGGAAGGTTGATTGAACTGGTTGAATCAAATGCTGTGCATCTCAATGAAATTGACACTTTGGTTCTGGATGAAGCTGATAAAATGCTCAATCTTGGTTTTAGGGAAGAAATGAACCGTATTTTCGCACTTTTGCCAGAAAAGCGACAGAACCTTTTGTTTTCAGCAACTTTGAGTGATGATGTAAGCAATATCAACCAGTTTTTATTGCATGATCCACTGGTAATTAAAATTGAATCGGAAACGGATAATATTGACCTTATTTCGCAATTAGCCTATTTTGTTTCAGATGAGAAAAAAGGTCCGTTATTGCGTTATCTGATCAAACACAATGAGATGGAACAAGTCCTGGTTTTCACATCCTCGGTATATTCAGCGGATAATGTAGCTGAGAAACTACGAAAAAACGGCATCGAAGCCCGTTCGATGCACAGCAAAAAGAGTCAGGAGTTGCGAACAGAAACCATGAATAAATTCAAAACCGGCGAACTTCGTGTAATGGTCGCAACAGATTTGATTTCCAGAGGTATTGACATTCAGTTTCTGCCTTTTGTAATTAATTACGAATTGCCCCGATCACCCAAAGATTATATTCACCGCATCGGTCGAACAGGTCGGGCAGAATCTTCGGGCGAAGCTATTTCATTTATCACACCAGATGACCAGCATCATTTCAAGGTCATACAGAAAAAAATGGGCAAATGGGTGACGATGATTGATAGTGAAGGAATGGATCTTAAGGGTTATTAATAAATTATTCGAGTAATTTAGAACCAAACTATATTGGCTTGTAAAACCTAATGTTTTACCTCTATTCATTCAATATTGGTACCTTTATTGCCTGATTATAAGGACTCTATTTTATTAACTATTTGTTATTCAACAATATTTATCGGATGAAAATTCTAAAACTGACTTTTCCTGTATTGGCAATTGTTTTAATGTTACCAATTTTTTTAAGTGCACAAGGCTACCTGCACACCAGTGGAAAATACATTTATAACGCTAACAATCAGGAAGTTATTCTACGTGGTATCGGCACAGGTAACTGGATGATCAATGAAGGCTATATGATGCGATCATCAGATATCGCTGGTACACATACTGATTTCAGGAACAAACTTACAGCAACCATTGGTGAAACAAATACAGCTGCTTTTTATGAATCATGGCTGGATAACCATTTCACAAAACGTGATTTGGATTCTATGAAAGTATGGGGATTCAACTCCGTTCGTGTGGCAATGCATTATAAATGGTTTACCTTACCTATTGAAGATGAGCCGGTTGTTGGACAGGACACATGGTTTGAATCCGGATTTGTCCGGATTGACACCTTACTGAAATGGTGCTCACAAAATCAGATGTATCTTATTCTTGATTTACACGGTGCGCCCGGCGGACAAGGTCATGACAGAAATATCTCAGATTATGATCCTTCAAAACTGTCATTATGGGAAAGTGCTGAAAACAGACGAAAAACAGTTGCCCTCTGGTCGAAACTTGCTGCACGTTATGCTGAAGAACCCTGGATTGGCGGTTATGATATGATTAATGAACCAAACTGGGATTTGCCAAACGGGACTTTGCTTAAACAGCTTTATGTACAGATAACCAATGCGATACGCGCCGTTGACATAAACCATATTATCATCGTGGAAGGTAATTGGTTTGCGAATGATTATACCGGACTCACACCACCGTGGGATAATAATATGGTCTTTAGCTTTCATAAGTATTGGAATCCGAACACATTAGCCTCTATAAACTGGATGATCAATCTGCGAAACACGCATAATATCCCAATCTGGTTGGGTGAAACAGGCGAGAATTCCAATGTCTGGTTTACAAGTTTAATTGCTTTATGTGAATCTAATAAAATTGGCTGGTCATGGTGGCCTGTAAAAAAAGCCGGAATAAACAATGTTTTTCAGGCGCCAACAAATAAAAATTATGACAATCTGATAAGTTACTGGACAACAGGATTACCGGTTGTTACCCCAGCCCAGGCATTCAGCGCCGTGATGCAATGGTCACAAAACCACAAAGCAGAAAACTGTATGGTTAAATATGATGTGATCGATGCTATGATGAGGCAACCTTTCTCTACAGAAACAAAACCTTTTCTTGTAGCAAAACCCGGTGATAAAATCTTTTTCGCCAACTACAACTTTGGTCGTAATAAATATGCCTATTACGACACTGATACAGCGAACACAGGAAATAATGGCTCCTGGAATCAAGGTTGGGAATATAGAAATGATGGTGTAGATATAGAAGCATGTCAGGACACGATTGTCGGAAATCTTGGTTATAGCGTTGGTTGGGTGATTGCTGACGAGTGGATGGAATATACCATGGTTTCCGATTCCACAGCCGCCTATTCTGTCGAATTTAGATCCGCTGCTTTAGGAAGTGGTGGCGGTATAAGACTGGCAAACAATGGAGTAGACATTAGTCAAACACATTATTTACCTTCTACAGGAGGCTGGCAAACATGGAAAACTTCAAGCATTGAAAATATTATATTACCAGCCGGAACTAATAAAATCAGGGTATATTCAGACAGGGCCGGATCAAACCTTAATTATTTCAAATTTAAAAATCCTGTTGCAGTTGAGGAAGTCAGTTTTGGTTTTATTTCTGGCCAGACTACCAATGATGGAGCAAAGATTTTATTGACACTAAATAAACCTATCACCTCATTCTCCGCATCTGTCAATGACTTCGCTTTGACAATTAATAATGTAAATACTGCCATTGAAACAGTCGAACCAAATCCGGATGTACCCAATGGATTGATAATTACAATTGATCTATCAGTAAAATATGGTGACGCCTTGAAAATAAGTTATACAGGAAATACAATACTTTCAGGTCAGCAGGTTCTTGAAACTTTCAGTTCAAAAACCGTAAGAAACACATTACCTTTTAGTTATACAGTACCATGCAAAATTGAGGCTGAAGCTTTTTCCTTTAACAATGGCTTTCAAATGGAAGACTGCACCGATACGGGCGGCGGACAGAATGCAGGTTTTGCAAACGCAGGTGATTATCTCGATTACACCATTTACGTGCAGAATGGTGGTGAATATCCGATCGATATAAGATACGCTTCACTCTATTCAAATGGAGTAGCAGAAATCAGACTTGGAAATAATGGTACATTCACTAAATTAAAATCCATCTCTTTTACTGCAACAGGTGGCTGGCAGACATGGAAAAATTTAACCTTTAGCGTGCCACTGCCAGCCGGAAGCTATACTTTCAGACTTTATGTAATAGGGGGAGAATTTAATGTTAACTGGTTTAAAATTCTTCAGGCAACTTCTGTTCCTTCCAATACAAAAGGTGAAAATTTCAGGATTCAACCCAATCCTTCAGACGGAAAATTTCAGATAACTTCTGCCTCAATTTATGCTGGTGCAACACAGGTTTCAATTATGGATCTTAACGGGAGAGTAATTTTATCAAGGTTGGTAAATGCGACAACTAACATGAAAGAAGATTTTGATATTCAATATTTTACCAATGGTGTTTATTTTATTCACATCAAAAGTGAAAATGAGGTTCAGACATTAAAAATTGTGAAAACCTCATAATCCTGATTTTACTTAATTTGTTAATTTCACTTTACAATAATGTAATTTTATAGTCAGATTAAAAATAACTGATAGTGGCAAATGGTAAAAATTCGTGTTTGTCCAGCTGGTCTATTTTTCTAATAAAAGTAGGTTTCACTTTCATTTTATCAATTTTCTTATCGTTACAGGGAACTGCACAATTTTTAGGTTTTTACATCGAAAACGATAATGACAGGACCAGTTTCAGGTTCGAACTGATCAATAATCTGATTGTTGTTCCTGTTGTCATTAATGATACTGTCAATCTCAACTTTATTCTGGATACTGGTGTAAGAGCTACTATATTGACTGACAATTCAATAACAAATTTCGACCTTACAAAATGCAGACCCGTTCACATTGTTGGCGCCGGAATAATGAATGAAGTTGAGGCATTTGTTGTGAGTAATATCACCTTCAGATTACCAGGTATTTCTTCTCCGGGATTATCAATAGTGGCTTTGAAAGAGGATTATCTGCATCTGCAAAATCATCTTGGAATGGAAATACATGGCATTCTGGGATATGACTTTTTTAGTCAGTTTGTTGTAAGGATTGATTATGAGAGTAAAATAATAACGGTTTTCGATCCAGAAAAATTCAAACCAAGGAAACAATTTGCAATCAGTAATATTAATCTTATTCATGGTCGTCCGTATATTTTAACGAATTTTTCGCAAAAAGAGAATGCAAAAATTCAGGCTAGACTATTGATCGATACTGGTGCAAGCCACGCAGTCATGCTTGAAACAGACAGTGATTCAAATATTTATGTTCCTGAGAATAGTATTGAAACCATTGTTGGGTGGGGTTTAGGAGGAGAATTGACTGGTGAATTAGGACGTATTGACAGTTTAAATCTTGCAGGACATCATTTTCAGGATGTGCTTTGTACTTTCATTCCAGGATACGGTCAGAATTTAACCGATAAAATCCCGGACCGCAAAGGTTCAATTGGTGGCGAACTTCTTGGAAGATTTACTGTTATTTTTGATTATAAAAAAGAGAAAATCTATTTCAGAAAAAACAGCAAAATCAAAAGGGATTTTGAATATAATCTCAGTGGTATTGATCTGATTGCAATAGGATCGAATTTCAAACTTTACAAAGTGATTCATATTATTCCCGGGTCACCAGCTGATTTGGCTGGTGTAAAAATCGGAGATTTAATTTTGGGAATTAATGGGCAAATAATTACGGAAATGTCTATCCAGGAAGTAAATGGATTTTTCAGAACCAGACCAAAAAACAGAATTAAACTAATCATTCTGCGCAATCAGAGTCTGGAAAACATTAGTTTCCGACTTGCCAGATTAATCTGATTTTCATTTTCCCAGACTTTAGAAATTCACTACATATAGGTATTTGCCGGCACTGGCCACTCCCCTACTTTTGCCACACATAAAACAGATACTTATGAAAAAAATATTTCTACTTTCATTTTTTACTCTTAACATCATAATACTTTTTGCTCAGAATGTTGAAGTTAAAACACAATCTGATATAAATCTGGCGGAGAAACTTCTTAATTCTGACAGTAAATTAACTATCGGCGGATATGTAGAAGTGCATTATAACCAACCATTGGATACCAAAATTTCAAAAACCGGCACCCTGGATGTCCACCGGATGGTGTTACTGGTCGGTTACAATTTCAACAGCAAAGTACAATTCATCAGTGAACTTGAATTTGAACATGTTTCAGAAGTATATGTTGAACAGGCATTTATGCAATATAAATTGAATTCATGGATCAATCTGCGTGGTGGATTAATGTTGATTCCAATGGGCATTATTAATGAGTATCATGAACCAACAACATTTAATGGCGTTGAAAGGCCTTGGGTTGATACAAAAATTTCACCATCGACCTGGAGAGAAATTGGCATCGGAATTAGTGGAAATATTTTACCCGCCTCAATGAAATATCAATTGTACATCGTAAATGGTTTTAATGGATATGATGGTACAGCAAAGTTAAATGGAAGCAATGGTTTTCGGAATGGACGACAAAAAGGTGCTGAATCTTACATCAGTTCGCCAAATTTATCCGGAAAGTTGGAGTATTACGGAATAAAAGGATTAAACCTTGGTTTGTCAGGGTATTTTGGAAAGACCCAAAGTAATCTTTTTAACGGGATTGATAAGAATAATGTTTCATCATTGGCGACAGCAGATTCTTCAGTTGTTGGCATTGCAATGATCGGTGTTGACGGACGCTTTTCAATGAAAGGACTTATCTTAAAAAGTCAGCTTTATTTAACATCTGTTTCTAATACATTGGAATACAATTATTTCACTTCTTCAGAAACAGGAAATCCAAATGACCTTGGAAGTGCGATGAACGGTTTATATATAGAAGCCGGATACGATGTTCTTCGGTTTGTTAAAAATACGGACATGAATCTGACTCCTTTCGTCCGTTATGAAACCTACAACACCCAGTCGGAAGTTGAAGCATCTATCATTCAAAATAGTGCCAATCATGTGAAGGCATTCACTGCCGGACTTACGTTGAAATTAACCAAAGGTGCTGTCGTAAAAACAGATTTGCAGTTTATTAAGCCAACTGACAAAGCAACTTATTCGAAAGTTTTTAATGCTGGAATTGGAATCATGTTTTAACACTAAACATCAATGATTAAGGTACTTATATTTATTCTTGGATTTGCTTTTTCAACTTGCATTTTTGCTCAGGCAATAGATTTCAATCCAAAACAAATACATTCAGACATTGAAAAGCTCCAGGTTTCAGGCATTGATACAGGCATTGAAATTCTGGAAATTGGTCTGTACAACAACAATATAGTTGAGGAAGGAAAGTTTTTCAATGTAATGAATAAATCCACAGATAAAATCATCAATCATCTTTATATTGGTCGTGTAAATAGTTGTCGCGCAGGTGGTTGCAGTATTGATCGAGAATTAATCGACAATGAAACCTCTGAATATTTTGATTATTATATTCTGTTCAATCTTGATTGTAAAATAAGTAAAGTTCGCATTTATAACTATCAGGCATCACATGGTCAGGAAGTTACGTCCAAAAACTGGCTGAAACAATTTATCGGTTTTGATGATAAATCAACACTAAAAGTCGGTAAAAATGTGGATGCCATTTCAGGAGCAACCATATCTGTGTATGCAATCACAAATGATATTGAAAGTAAAACGTTGTTAATGAGAAAGTTGATTAATACCCAACGCGAATTGGGGTATGAACACTCATCCTTGTCAACGCAATAACCTACTCCTGCTTTTCTGGAACTAAGAATAAATGTCTGGTTTTCAATTCCTTAAAACCCCTTATTTCGTATAATTTCCGGGCTTTTGGATTTCCTGGAGATACTTCAAGCATAAAAACTGCTGCATCTTTATAACTGTCAATTGCGAATCTGATGAATTGGCTTCCTACTCCTTTTCCACGCCAATCATGTTTAACCAAAATCTCATCCAATAAAATGGCTTTGCCACCAAATTCATTACTCCAGAACCAGGTGACAACAGCATAGCCAACCGTCTCACCTCCGATATCAAAAATATAAATTTCAACCATATTATCTTTTGAAAAAAAAGAATCAATGGTACTTTTAAGATGACTTTCAGGTAAAACTCCTAAAGTGGCTGTATCGCCCGAAAACAATTCGGTATTCATCTCAATAAACTGACTTTCATCACTTTGATTAAATGACCTAAAGCAAAGATTATTATTCATATAAATAAATTAATTATCAACAATTTTAAATTCTGTCCGGCGATTCATTCTTTTTCCTTCCATAGTAAGATTTGTCGCGACAGGTATCGTTGAGCCATAACCTTTTGCAGTAATCCTGTCCTCAACAATTCCTTTCCCAATCAGATAATTTCTGACAGACTCAGCTCTATCTGAAGAAAGTTTCAGATTAGAATTTGTATCTCCATCAGAATCAGTATGTCCCCCCAACTCAATTTTGATTTCAGGATTCAGACTTAAGAAATCCACAACATGATTAAGTTCTGAAATTGATTCAGATTTTATTTCAGATTTGTCAACATCAAAAAAAACATTATTTAAAACAATGGTACTTCCAATTTTAATAGGGAGCAAAAGTATTTCTATAATAAGTGGTTGATTATCTGACCTTTTCTCTAGATTAAAATGCTCTGTATGTATACAATATCCCGATTTACGAACGAGCAACGAATACTGTTTACCATTTGGAAGGGCTTGAATAAATGATCCGGTTCTTTGATCGGTCAGACCGGACACAATTTCTATAGTTGATTTCAGGTCAATAATATTATAATCAGATGATAAATAAACTTTTGAAATTGAATCACGTACAATTACTTTGACAAATGAAACTGCAGCTGGTTTGTTTTTAGTATCTGGCAAAACAGAATAAATATCGAAGCCACCAAAACCATCTTTTCTATTACAAGATATATATGCCTGATTTCCATCACTATTATAAATAATATTTAATTCTTCACCAATCGTATTTACAGGAAAACCTAAATTTTCAGGTTTTGACCAACGATCTGCTCCATCTAAACGGCTCAAAAACAAATCAGCATTTCCCATGCCAATATGTCCTGTCGAAGAAAAATACAGTGATTTTCCATCTGCATGAAGATAGGGTGCCATTTCGTTACCTGAAGTATTTAAAAACTCTCCAAGATTGATCGCATCGCTCCATGATCCGTCTGAAAGTCTGACGCATTTCCATAAATCAGATTCTCCAAAACCACCTTTGCGCTTACTCACAAAATACAATTGATTTCCATCAGCAGAAATACAAGGTTGAGAATCCCATCCTGTTGAATTAACCCTTTCACCCAAATTTACCGGCTGCTCCCATGCGTTATTCACCAAAGTGGATTGATAAATATCGCAACTTCCGAATCCGTCCTGAAGCCCGCAAGCAGCAAAATACATTGTGTTACCATCTGCTGAAACCGATAAGGCACCAATCTGATCATCGACAGGCCAGTTCAGATTCAAATCATATGCTTTTTGCCAGAAATCCTGGACCTTTTTTGAAAGAAAAAATTTCTCCATTAATAAACCGTCTGATAACATTGAATCAGGCTTGAATCTGCGAGTAAACAACATCTCGTTATTATCGAAGCGCAATGAATTTATGTATTCATCAGCTGTTGAATTGATTGAATCATTAAGAATTTGGATGCTATCACTATTTGGATGACTCATCGCATAACTACCAAATCTGGCACTTGCCAGTTTATCGAGTGTCTGTAATTGAATTTCTGGTCTTACGTTATTGTACAATAAAAACGATTCAAAAAAAGATACAGATTCATCATACAAACCAGCTTCAAGTGACAGATTACCTGCAAAATAATAGGTAACCGGGAAAAAATCACCATCTATTGAAATTACTTTTTTATAGGTCAGAAGTGCTTCAAAATTGAATCCAAGATCACGCTCAACATCTCCTTTCAGTAGCCAGGCTTCTATAAAATTCTGATCATAGCCGATCGCGTTTTCCAACTTTGGGAGTGCAGCTTCCATATTGCCTTCCAGATAGAGTTTTTCAGCATCCTTGTATGCAGAAATAGCTTTCTTTGATTGGGTGCTGTATGCAATTTCCCTGACCTGACTATGGACAACAATCGCTATTATTAATAACAAAAAAATAAGTGTTTTTCGCATAAATTGCTGATTTACTTTATCATTTTGATATCTGAAACAGATCTAATTCAATTTTCATTACAAATAAACCATATTTATCCTATCGAAGTGCTTTCAGAATAATAACAAATCCGAATTATAAAATAATGGAAGTGTTTATTATGGAATATTCATGTATTTATGGCTCTGCAGACTTATCCTCCATTTAGGATGCATCATTACATATTCAGTAAGTAGACCCATGATTTTTTGCGAAACGCTCCATTCTGGCTGCAAATAAAGAATACAATTTTCGTTTACCAGACGGGCATTTTTTTCAGCCCAGAGCAAATCTGCTTCTGTTTGAATAACCACTTTAAGTTCATGTGCTTTCTGAAAAACCGGAGATTTGGGTGGTGAATACTTTTTTGGAGACAAGCATATCCAGTCCCAATCACCTGTGAGAGGATGCGCACCCGAAGTCTCTACCATAGTCTTAATCCCTCTGTCTTTCAGTATTCTGGTAAAAAAATCCAGTGGGTACATCGAGGGTTCGCCTCCGGTAACCACAACGGTTTTTGCCGGATAGGTTGCTGCCCGGTCTGCAATCTCGACT
The DNA here is from genome assembly GCA_903957365.1 of uncultured Bacteroidota bacterium. Taxonomy (GTDB): domain Bacteria; phylum Bacteroidota; class Bacteroidia; order Bacteroidales; family F082; genus CAJBPB01. The sequence goes on along the minus strand of CAJBPB010000237.1, from coordinate 40,683 downwards.
GCATCAGTTGGGGGGAAATTTTTAGCGTCCCAGGATGGTTTTGAATCACACCAGCGGCAACCTACATCGCAACCGCCAATCCTGATAAAATAGGCTGCCGAACCCATATTGTGACCCTCGCCCTGCAAAGTATAAAATTCTTCCATTAATGGAAGTTTTTTACCTCCTTCAAAAAGGTCAGCTTTTAGCATAATTTATTGTATTACAAATGTTTCTGAAATAATTCGGCAGTTACTGATAAATGAAACCAAATAATTCCCCTGACTTAGTTCAGGTAGTTTAATACTTAAAGATTGTTCTTTTACACGGTCAATTTCAACTGAAGTCTGAAAAACGATTTTCCCTAGTAAATCGGTTATATCCACACGGTAATTTCCTTTCGGACAATCAACCAGAGAAAGCTTCAGGATACTGTCACCAACAGGATTTTCTAAGACTTTTAAGGTTGCTCTTTTTGCGATTTTAATTTCATTTGTGTGGCTTACATGGTCAGTCCAGGCTGATGCATTGAAACGAAAAACCCTTGCAGTGAAAGTTGGACTCTTCTCAGCTGAAATCATAAGATCTTTACCACTTATATAACAGATTCCTTCAGTTTGAATGGTTGTAAGGTTTGGAAAATCGATTCTTCTTTTATTTCCTGAAAAGTAACTATTACTTTGAAAATAAAACAATAACCATACAAAAGGTGTATAAATATTTTGAACATAGCCTATCAGGACAACTTCATTTTCCGTAATACTGTAACCAGCACCGGTGATCAATCCATTGACATCAAATGATGTAATCAATTCAGCTATATAATTGCCAGGTTCTTTCGGTAAGCGGTACAATTTTGTTTTGTAATCTGCCCTGTTTTTACTAAAAAGATACAAACTGTCCTCTGTTGCAATAAATGCCTCACAATCAAAATTATGACTATAATTACGATTAAAAGATTTCTGATCGGGATAAATATAAGTAATGTGGGATGCTGTAACAGAACCATTTCCCTGATATGGCAAATCATCAATTAATACTTTATAAATACCAAGATCATCGCGTGTTCCGTCATTGTTTCCAAAATCACCAATATAAATATAATCTTCGTCGATAGCCAATTCTTCCCAATCAACATTATTTGCATTTGTGATGGTAACTTCCTGAATTATCTGCCCTGTAGCAGTATCCATTGCATATAATACCGGCAATCCACCACTATCATTCAGTGTCCAAAGCTTATTTTTGAGATAAACCAATGCTGAAGTTTCACTAACTGTATTAGAAAGGATATATTTAAAAGGTGGGTTGAAATCTGTATATGGATAATTACATGATCCATCATTTTCGGTAGCCGATGGATTAAAATTTGATGCCTGCGGATCAGTACATCCTTCTGATTGTGAAAAAAGACTTGATCCAAAAAAGGTTAATCCAAAAATTATCAATAACTTAAATTTTACTTTCCGAACCAATTTGATTGTTTTATTTATAGATTTCTTTTTTTGAGGCGATCAATGTATTGTGAAGTAACGCGACGATTGTCATAGGTCCGACACCACCCGGAACAGGAGTAATTCTTCCAGCTTCTGACACAACATCATCAAAATCAACATCTCCAACCAAACGATAACCTTTCTCAGTGGTTATATCTTCGATGCGATGAATACCAACATCAATCACAACAGCACCTTTTTTAACCATAGATGCTTTCACAAATTGGGGTTTACCAATGGCAGCAATCAATATATCAGCCTGTTTTGTAATCTCTTCCAAATTTTCAGTCTGACTGTGACAAAGTGTTACAGTTGCATTACCATATTCCGATTTCCGTGATAAAAGCACACTGACCGGCGTGCCAACAATATTTGAACGTCCTAAAACAACGACGTGTTTTCCGTTTACTTTAACATTACTTCTTTTTAACAACTCAACAATACCAAATGGGGTAGCTGGAAGATAAGTTGGCAAACCCAGTTGCATCAAACCGATATTTCTTGGATGAAACCCATCCACATCTTTGGCCGGATCAATTCTTTCGATAATTTTATTTGCATCAATATGTTCAGGAAGAGGAAGTTGCACAATAAAACCATCAATATCCGGATCATTATTCAGAAAGTCAACCATTTCAATAAGTTCTTTTTCTGATGCAACTGCCGGCATTCTGTATATCGTTGAAGTGATTCCCACTTCATGACAGGCTCTTTCTTTGGAAGCAACATAAGTCTGGCTTGCAGCATCTTCACCGACAATAATGGCGGCTAAATGTGGTGCTTCATTTTCCGCATCGATCATGGCTGCAACCTGAGCAGCAATTTCTTTTTTTAAATCAGCAGCAATGGCTTTGCCATCGATAATTTTGATACTCATTGTTCTAAATTATTATCGGCGATTATTCATCTGACTCATCATCTGCATCATTTTCTTACCGCCACCTCCGCTCATCATCTTCATCATTTTGGCTGTATCTTCAAACTGTTTTATCAGGCGATTTACTTCAACGATGCTGTTTCCGCTTCCGGTTGCAATGCGTTTGCGCCTGCTTCCATTTAAAATTTTTGGATTTTCTCTTTCGCCAGGTGTCATTGATTGTATGATAGCTTCGATACCTTTAAATGCATCATCATCTATTTCTGTATCTTTCAACGCTTTACCCATTCCCGGAATCATAGCGGCCAAATCCTTGATGTTACCCATTTTCTTGATTTGTTGAATCTGCTTTAAAAAGTCATTGAAATTGAACTCATTTTTAGCAAGTTTACGTTGAAGATTTTTGGCTTCCTCAACATCAAATTGCTCCTGGGCACGCTCAACCAGCGAAACAATGTCGCCCATTCCCAGAATCCTGTCAGCCATACGACTTGGATAAAAGACATCAAGAGCGTCCATCTTTTCACCAATCCCTACAAATTTGATTGGTTTGTCGACGATTGAACGAATTGTCAAAGCCGCACCACCTCGTGTATCACCGTCTAATTTGGTCAAGACAACTCCGTGATAATCAAGACGATCATTAAAAGCTTTTGCTGTATTTACCGCATCTTGTCCGGTCATGGAATCCACAACAAACAAAATTTCATTTGGGTTGACAGTGTTTTTTACAGCAGCAATTTCATTCATCATCTGCTCATCGATGGCCAGACGACCGGCAGTATCAATGATCACAACGTTCAGATTCTGCTCTTTTGCAAACTTTATCGCATTACGTGCAATTGAAACCGGATCTTTACTTCCTTCGTCGGTGTAAACTTTCACATCGACCTGTTCACCTAACACTTTTAACTGTTCGATAGCTGCCGGACGATAAACGTCGCAGGCAACAAGCAAAGGTTGTTTACCTTTTTTCTTTTTAAGATAATTTGCAAGCTTTGCCGAAAAGGTTGTTTTACCAGATCCCTGCAAACCTGCAATCAAAATGATGGCTGGATTGGCTTTCAGGTTGATATCTTCATGCTCACCACCCATTAGCGCAACCAGTTCATCATGCACAATTTTAACCATCAGCTGACCCGGAGAAACCGATGTCAGGATGCGTTCACCCAGTGCTTTTTCCTTTACTGCGGTTGTGAAATCTTTGGCAATTTTGAAACTAACGTCAGCATCAAGAAGAGCTTTTCGTACCTCCTTTAGCGTTTCTGCAACATTGATTTCGGTTATATGACCCTGTCCCTTAAGGATTTTAAAAGAGCGTTCTAGTTTTTCGCTTAAACCTTCAAACATAATAGTATAATTCAATTTGAGGTGCAAAGGTATGGAAAAATGTGTAATCGGGAGGAAACTGGTAAGTAAATACGAGTTTCAAATTAGTCAATTTGTGATTTTATGTGTCGAAGCCCGAATCGACAATAAGTAAATAAAATGGATAATTAAGAACCAATTAATAATTAAGAAATTCACTATACCAGACTTGCAAATATGCCTTTCCTTCTTTGATAATTCTTTCGCGGCTATCAACAGGCAGACTGTCAACAAAAGCTTTGTTAGTCAATTGATTCCAAACATATTCACCTTCGGGGCGTTTCCATCCAAATCCTTCATTCAATTCAAAATAAGCAAATTGCTGATAATAAGGATTGAAGAGATTTTTACTCCACGGATAATCTTTTGAACTTAAGCCCAACTGAGCCAACAAAGTTGCAGTGACATCTGTATTTCCGGAAATCTTATCGAACTGTTTTCCACGCAATGAATCCACCAGAGCAGGTCCAAAAATCAAAAGTGGTATTTTATGATAGGCAAACGACTGTAACTCATGGTTACGGTAGGTATTATGACTATGGTCGGCCATTACAACAAATACTGTGTTTTCGTACCATGATTGTAGCTTGGCCAACTTAAAAAACTCACCCAGACTATAATCGGAATAGGCTGCTGAATTTACAAATTCCTTTTCCAGTTTTGGCCATTGAATATCGGATGACTTCGGGAAATCATAAGGTGAATGTGAACTAAGGGTAAAAACAGTACTGAAAAAAGGTTGTCTCTGGCTGTTTAAAGCCAAGGCAAAATGCTTAAGTAAATATTCATCATGTACACCTAGTTTTCCACGAGGCATAATGGCATCCAGATCTTTACCTTCGACAATTTTATCAAATTCATTGTGCATTAAATACGACAAAATGTTTCCATATATAAGTTCACCCCCGAAATAGAAGCTGGTATAATAATCCACTTTTTTCAGATCCTGAACCAGACTTGGCAAAGCGGCATATTTTTCCGGATGGTTGGTGATTGTGGTGATCGGTATACCTGGGATTCCGGCGAAGAGCGATCCCATTGCCTGTTGTGAGCGGTTGGCGCTGGTGTAGAAATTTGTAAATAACAATCCCTCAGCCTCCAATTGTCTGAAATTTGGCGTGATTCCAGCCTCTCCTCCCAATGATTCAATTAAATCAGCCGACCAGCTTTCTAGCAACAGAACAACAATATTTGGCTTTTTGACTTTAAATATGGAAATAGTAGTGTCTTTTTCAACATTATGAATGGAATTTACCAATTGTCTGGCTTCATCAACCGGCATAGTATTAAACAGGTTTTGATTATTAAAACTACCCGAATTAATGCTACTCATCAACATATTGTAACCTGGATTTACCGCAGCCATATTTAAAATATTATGTTGACTAAAGTAAGCTGCGCTTGTGGTTATCGGAATAGCAGTCCAACCACCTCTGATGCCAGTAAAAATGATGAAAAAGTAAATAATAAATGATAAAATTACAGCTGATATCCGGATTTTTTCAATCTGTTTATATCTGATTATCAATTTTTTAAATAAGTAAAACGCAAGTAAAGTCTGAACCATCCAGATAGAAATCAAAAGTATGAATTCGGAGGTTGAAGCAGAATTGAAGACTTCGTCCGGATTTTTGAGGTAAGCCAAAGCCTTGTATGATAATTTCGTTTTCCATTCAGCATACAGTCCAAGTTCAGCAGCAGCGATCAATGAATAAATACTGATCATAAGCAATGTATAAACTGCTTCAATCTTTGCAGAAAAACTATTTGGTTTGAACAAATGAAAAGAGTAGATGAATAGCGGAAAAAGCAAAAGGTAACAAGCAGTGGAAACGTCTAACCAAAACGCGTTTACGAATGTTAACAAAATATCGGTTGCCGGAATCGACTCTGAAACAAGAAGATATCTATAATAAATTAGAAAAACTGAACGCAAAACGGTAAAAAACAATAACCAAAAAATGAATCTCTTACCCAATATCTTCAGAAGTTGAAACAATGCATTTTTCATGCGGCAAAAATAGATTATTCCATGAAACAATCAGATTTCGAAAACACAGGTGTTTTGCCAATTTAAAACCTAAATTTGTATTCAGAAAGCGAAGATTCAAATATGTCAATTAAATCAAATATTCTCGAAGTTAAAAAACAGATACCAGCAAATGTAAAGCTTGTGGTTGTCACTAAAACAATGCCTGTTACAATGCTTAAAGAAGCGTATGATTGCGGAGAACGGCTCTTTGGAGAAAACAAAGTTCAGGAATTGGTGAATAAACAGAATCAACTTCCTTCAGATATTCAATGGCATTTAATAGGTCATTTGCAAACCAACAAAGTGAAATATATTGCTGCATTTGTTGAAATGATCGAATCGGTCGATAGCTTGAAATTGCTTCAGGAAATCGATAAACAGGCTGGTAAAGTAAGCAGGAATCAAAAAGTACTCATGCAGTTTCACATTGCTGAAGAAGAAACCAAGTTTGGACTTGATTTATCAGAAGCAATTGAGATTTTACAATATTTACAAACCGAACCTCTTTTAAATACGATCATTTGTGGTGTAATGGGAATGGCAACATTTACAGATGATTCAGAGCAAATTTCCAGAGAATTTCGTAATCTGAAACAAATTTTTGAAACACTAAAATCAATTTACTTTTCTGATAAAGAATACTTTAAAGAAATTTCTATGGGTATGTCCAGCGATTTTGCATTGGCCATTGCCAAAGGATCAACTATCGTCAGGGTTGGGACAAAAATATTTGGTGAGAGGAATTATTTTTAACCAGTTAATTTTCCTTTATCTTTTTCAAATAAAACACCTTATCATCCCCTACCCTGAAAAAATTTGGGATTGTAGCAACAAGATTAAATCCATGATGCAGATAAAATTCACGTGTTGGCAAGTATTTTTCCAGTGATGATGTTTCAGCGATCAACTGTCTGCCATTTTCCTTTTTTAAGACAACCATAACTTCCTCAAGAATCGCTTTGCCTATTCCCTTTCCCCGCAGTTCATTGCGCACAGCGATCCAATACAAATCATAACTACCATCGGTTCCATCAATAAAACCATATGCAGCATAACCCAGAGTTTCACCATCAATCTCAGCGAATACAAATTTATAACCACTCAATTCACCTTGCTTCAATGTTTCTTCGGCCAGTTCACGGGCAATTGGAATTTCATCCTCATAGAAAAAACCAGAGGAACGGATTATTTTTTCAATCGTATCAGGATCTGAATCAATCACATAGGAGCGAAATACTATAGAATTCATTTCAAAATATTTATTAATTGTGACTACGAAATGCATCTTCAATGATCAATTGAACAACTTTTGTAAACGGTAAACCGGCATGAACCGCAGCAGCATAATAACCACTGTCAGGAGAAATACATGGATTTGAATTCACTTCCAGAACAAATGGATTCCCTAACTTATCAACCCTGAAATCGATCCGTGCATATCCTCTCAATCCACATGCGAACCAGCATTTTTTTGCAAGTTCACCCAATCCGGCCAATAGACTACCGTCGGTTTCATCAAAATCCAATCTCCTCACAGTGTTCTTATATTCAAAGGATTCTTCGTCCCATTTGGCTTTGTAACCTAATATTTTAGGCTTATTTTCAGGAAAATCAACAAATTCAATTTCAGCTACAGCCAAAACACTCGGACCATTTTCTTCGGCAATCAATGCACAGTTAAATTCACGGCCTTCAACAAATTCCTCAATAAAATAATCTTTTAAGGAATAATTTTTCAGTTTTTTGACAAAATCAATATTATCTCCAGAAAAAACAGCATCCTCATCCAAGCCCAACGATCCTTCTTCCCATTTTGGTTTCAAAATGTATTTTTTTTCTTTCTGAATCTGATGCAAAACATTGATTTCGAAACTTCCTGGTGTTGGAATACTATGTCTGATTAAACTTTCTTTTGTTAGTGTCTTACTCGAAGAAAGAAACATCTGCACTGTGTGGGTTCCTGTATATGGAATTTTCAAAACATCGAGTATAGCAGGAGCAAAATACACCAACTCTCCTTTATTTTCAAACGATTCGACTAAATTGAAAATTAGTTCAGGGGATATAGCTCTAATATCTGCAATTGCTTTCGATAAATCAAGAGAAACAGGAAGTACTCTAACTTCATGGTCAAGTGATATGAGTGATTCTTCTACCAGCCTGACTTGTTCCATGACATCCATCTCATCAGTCAAAGCATTCTCGCTCAATTTATTATGGATAATTAATATTTTCATGATTATTGTTTTAATCTGTCTGATGCTGACAAAACGATCTTTTCTATCAAATCTTTAAATGTGTGTCCTTTTTTATACATGATGATTGGTAAATCAGAATGTATATGATTTAAACCTGCCAAAGGATTTACCTCAATAAAACAGGGTTCGCCATTTTTATCAAGACGAACATCTATTCTTCCGGCATCCCTGCAACCCAATAAACGCCAGGCATTCAGACACAGTGCCTCACATTTCTCTGCCATTTCGCCCCCCATGAGTTTGTATTCAACCCTTCCTTCATAATTCTCCTTGATGAATCTTGAATATGAATTTTCTTCAGCAGTTTCTGAAATGATCACTTCAATTCCTCCAACACAAACTGCCTTCTCACCAGTGCCAACAATTCCCACCGTAAATTCTCTTCCAGGAAGAAACTCCTCAACCAAAACTTCTTGTTTGTAATCAGTTAACAGACGATTACAAACTTCTTCCAAAGCCAATTGATCATATACTGTTGATCTTCTGTCAATTCCCTTACCTGATCCTTCAGCAACCGGTTTAACGAAAAGTGGAAAATCAAGTTTAACAGACTTAACATCACTCTTTTCTCTAATTAAATAAAAAGCGCCTGTTGGTATACCTGCATCACGCAATATCCTCTTTGTCATTCCTTTATGAAGGGTCAGGGATAAAACCAGCGGGTCAGAAAAAGTATAGGGAATTTGCCAGGCATCCAATAAAGCAGGTACCTGGGCTTCACGGCCAATACCATAAATTCCCTCGCATATATTGAATACCAAATCCCAACTCTTCCCTTCTGACAGTGCTATTTGCAATTCTTTTAAATGACCTATCCGTTCTGTTTCGTGGCCCAAGGCAATCAGAGCCGCCTCAATGCCTTCGATTGTTTCTTCCTTATCGAGTTCAGCGGTTTCATCTTCAGTAAATCCCATTGCGAGATAAGCATCACGCAAGTCGTAAGTAAGACCAATTTTCATAAGAGTTTCATAATGTTACTTTATAATGCGTCGGGATAGCGGAAGTACTTGTCCTCGTAATTCTTCAATAATACATCACCCTCCTCAAATCCTTGAAAATAATCAGGTAACAATGGTATTTTTCCACCACCACCTGGTGCATCAATTACGAATTGTGGAACCGCATAACCTGATGTAAAACCTCGTAAACCTTTGATAATTTCAATTCCCTTTGAAACAGGTGTCCGAAAATGCATCGATCCTGGAATTGGATCGCATTGATACAGATAATATGGACGCACGCGTATTTTTAACAATCCATGCATCAATTGTTTCATTATTTCAACTGAATCGTTTATTCCTTTTAAAAGCACTGTCTGACTTCCCAAAGGAATTCCAGCATCGGCCAAAAGTTCACATGCCCGCTTTACCTCTGGTGTAAGCTCGTCAGGATGCGTAAAGTGAATGCTCATAAACAAAGGATGGTATTTCTTCAGAATTGAAACCAACGAATGTGTAATTCGCATAGGTAAAACAACAGGAATTTTTGTTCCAATACGGATGATCTCAATATGATCAACAGCACGCAAACGAGAAAGCAGATAATCGATCTGCTCATCCGGCATACTCAAAGGATCACCGCCTGAAACAATTACATCTCTGATCTCTTTATGTTTAGCAATATATTGTAGCGCCGGCTCCCATGAATCCTTTCCAACATGGCATTTATCTTTGGCAACCATATGTGTGCGTGTGCAATAGCGACAATACGCTGAACAAAAACCAGTTGCCAGAAACAATACCCGGTCAGGATACCGATGAACCAGATTGGGCACCGGACTATGGTTTTCTTCGCTTAACGGATCTGTAATTTCACCTCTGTTTAACTCTAACTCTAAGACAGATGGTACCACAGTCCTTCTTATCGGATCATCAAGCCTGGATTGGTAAAATAAACTCGCATAATAAGGTGTGATACGTAAAGGTAATAATTCAGATGCTCCTTTGTTTGAATCAAATTCGATAGATTGCGTGGCAAAAATTGTATTCAATTGCTGTATATCGGTGTAACTATGGCTGATTTGCCATTTCCAATTATTCCAATCTGTTTGCTTTACTTGCGGAAAATGCTTTTGAATAAATGATTTTACTTTCTCCGAAATCAGCATTTCAGCTGTTTCATTGACTGTAATCAGATTTTTGGCTGCATTTAAAATTCCTGATCCATTAATAATACTTGGAGGTTCTTCTAATTCGACAATGTCAGTTGGATTTATGGTCACATTGTCATTTACAAAATCTTTCATTTTAATGATTTGTTTTTTTTAATTGATTGATCTAAAGTTATTTATACATTTCAACTTCTGCAAATAAAAGTCTGCAATAATAATCTAAAATCAAGATGAAATATACAACAAATAATATTTTTTTTTAAGTTTAGTTATCCCCATTTAATTAATTAAATATCAGTATTTTAGTCATTTTATAAACCAACAAAATTTAAAAAACTGCGAGGTTAGTCACATTTGATTAGTTTTGAAGAGAAATTAACATCTGAATGATCCGGTTTTTTATTCTTCTGATTTTCTTTGCTTGTCTCAATATACTTGTTGCTCAAAATGAAGTTGAATGTAATAATTCGAGAATCGATTTTGGAAATAAGGAGATTTTAAACTATAAAGTTTCGTATAATTTCGGCATTATCTGGATCGATGCCGGATTTGTGGATTTCATGGCAACTAAACAAACATTGAATGGCTATGAAACATATCAATTTACAAGTACGGGCATTTCAGAAAAAAAATGGGAATGGATTTATAAAGTCCGGGACACATTTCAGGTGATTTCAAATGCAAAAAACCTTTATCCGATAGAATTCAGGCGATCTACGCTGGAAGGTGGCATATACAATATGGATCAATACAGTTTTGATAATGATAAAAATGTAGTCTATGCAAAAATGAGGGATAATAATTCGGAGTATAAATTTGATTCCATTTCTATTTCGGATTGCACCTACGATATTCTGACTGCAACCTATGTTGCCCGTTCCATGGACTTTTCCAATAATTGGGTTGGGGATACTATCATGATTAAACTTATTCATGATGGTAGACTTTTCAAATTACCTATTGTTTATCATGGTAAAGAAATTATGGAAGGGATGAACAATTCACCGGTAATATGTACAAAATTCTCTGCCATTATCGACAAAGGAACCATGTTTCGAAGTGGTGAAAAAATTACAATCTGGGTAACTGATGATAAGTATAAAATTCCGGTTCTCATTGATGCAAAAATTGTCGTTGGATCAATAAAAGTCTATCTTATCAATAAAAATATCGGTGATTAATCTTTTTTCTCTATATTAAAACATTCACATTTTACATCAAAAAGCCTAGAATTTAATACTATTGTAAGTCTTACAATACTGATTGAAGTGTTAAAATGACTACATTTGTGCCTCAAAAAGCTCAAATTATGGCATTAATTCACTCATTTGAAAAAAGTGGAAACTGGCTTTTCAAACACCGCGGCGAATTACCGGTAATGTTGTTTGTTCTGGCTATTCCAGTGGTATATTTCACAAACACAGATTATTTATCTGACGAACATGAAATTCTCCTGTCGCTTTTTGCAATTTTCCTAAGTCTGTTGGGATTTGCAATCCGTTCCTATGCCATTGGCACCACACCCAAAGGTACCTCAGGCCGAAATACGAAAGAAGGACAAGTTGCTGAATCACTGAACTCAACAGGAATTTATTCGGTTTTAAGACACCCTTTATACGTTGGGAATTATTTTATGTGGATTGGAATCGTGGTTTTCACATTCAATTTTAGTTTTGTTATCATTATTTCTCTGGCTTTTTGGCTTTATTATGAGCGAATTATGTTTGCCGAGGAAAGATTCCTTGAGAAAAAATTTGGAAGCACCTATATGGATTGGTCTTTAACAACACCTGCATTTCTTCCCTCTTTTAAAAATTACAAGAAAAATGTAATTCCGTTCAGTGTTAAAAGTGTTTTGCGCCGTGAATATTCTGGTGCATTGGCCACTGTTTTGGGATTTGTTTTTGTTGACCAGATAAGGTATTATGCCTATCATGGTATTTACAATTTGTCAAGATTATCTACTGCAATCCTTATTGTGACTGGATTGATCGCATTGCTTCTAAGAAGTTTTAAGCATTACACCAATCTTCTTCAGGAAGAAGGCAGGTCTTAAATATATTGAAGATCTTACTTCACAATATATTGGCGTGCAGCTGATTAAAATTTTAAAAATTCAATCTCTTGAAAACAAATAATGCCTCAGTTCATGTGTTAGCCTTGCTATCCATGATTTTTTGGGGGATGTCGTATATCTGGTCAAAAGTTGTTTTTGAATATCTTGGCCCAATAGAAACAGTTTTCATCAGGTTAATAATTTCAGCCTTTACCCTCCTTTTGCTGCTTACAATCACCCGAAAATGGCAGGTTATAAAAACCAGGCATTATCCTATTTTCATTGTTTCTTCCTTTCTGAATCCATTTTTGTATTTCATTGGAGAAAGTTATGGTTTACAACTCGTTACTCCCACAATAAGTGCTGTTATTATTTCAACGATTCCTGTTTTCACTCCGATGATAGCATTTATTGTTTTGAAGGAAAGACTTAAATTATTAAATATCGTTGGTTTAGCAGTATCCATTTTAGGTGTATTGATTATCGTTCTGGATAAATCCATCGGAAACCTAGGAATTTCCTGGTATGGTATACTTTTTCTTTTTGGTGCAGTTGCAGCAGCTGTAGGTCATGGAATTTTACTCAAGAAACTTACATTTCATTATAATCCGGTCATAATTATCACTACGCAGAATATCATTGGAATTTTTTACTTTCTTCCACTGGTTTTTTTTTGGGGAAACGGAAATATTAGTACAGATACTTTTGATGCGCATTTGATTATAAATTTATTACTTCTAGGAATATTTGCAAGTTCACTTGCGTTTGTATTTTACACCAGATCAGTAAAGGAATTTGGAATCGCACGTGCTAGCTTGTACGCAAATCTTATACCTGTTTTTACGGCTATATTCAGCTATTACTTTTTAAATGAAACATTGAGTATTCAAAAACTAACAGGAATGATGATTGTCATCTTGGGTGTAATCTTATCTGAATATAACTTTAAACAGTCAAAAGTTTAACATCAATAAACACTTAATAATAAAATATTTATGTCAAAAAGAAGCGTTATTATTTTAGGAGCAGGGTTGGTTGGCCGACCAATGGCACTCGATTTGTTAAAAAATGATGAGTTTGAAGTGGGAATTGCTGACTTCTCAGAGAAGGCTTTAGATAAATTTAGCGGAACAAGGGCCAGAACATTCAAACGTGATCTTTCAGATTCAAATCAAGTTAAAGAAGTTATATCAGATTATGATCTGGTAATCAATGCAGTACCAGGTTCTATCGGATTTAAATCATTAAAGGCAATAATAGAATCAAAAAAAAATGTTGTGGATATTGCCTTTTATGCAGAAAATCCACTCGATCTGAATGAATTGGCAAAACAAAATGAGGTTTGTGTAATATGTGATATGGGTGTCGCGCCTGGAATGAGTCATTTACTAAGTGGTTATGCTGCCTCACAGTTGGTAAAAATTGAAAAGATTTTGATTTATGTCGGAGGATTACCAAAAGTAAGAACTTTTCCATGGGAGTATAAAGCTGTTTTTTCACCTTCTGATGTTATAGAAGAATATACCCGTCCGGCCCGATTGGTTGAAAATGGGAATATCGTTTTTAAAGAGGCATTATCAGAATCTGAATTGATTGATTTTGGTTCTGTTGGAACACTTGAAGCATTTAACAGTGATGGTTTACGTTCACTTGTTTATACAATCAAGGCTGATTATATGGCCGAAAAAACGCTGAGATATCAGGGCCATATTGATAAAATTAAAGTTTTAAAGAAAAGTGGCTTCTTCGGAACAGAGCCAGTTATCATAAATAACACCGAAATAATTCCTCTGGAATTTACAAAAAAAATGCTTTTTCCTTCCTGGAAACTTGGTGAAAATGAAGAAGATTTTACAGTAATGCGAATTATTGTTGAAGGCGAAAATTCGACCGGCCAGAGAAAAAGATATGTTTATGATTTGTTTGATATTTACGATATGGCAACAAATATTCACTCAATGGCGCGCACAACAGGTTACACAGCAACTGCAGCATTACGAATGCTTGATGCCGGAATTTACAACAGTATCGGAATTAATGTTCCGGAATTCGTTGGTAAAGATGCAGCAAGTGTAAAATTCATTCTTGAGAGACTGAGCGAAAGAGGAATTGAATACAAAGAACAAATAATTGATTTATAGATATTTAAAATTTAACAAATAATATCCGGATGATTACAAGTAAAGCAAATCCGAGAATTAAGAACATCATTAAACTACAGAAAGCATCTGAAAGAATTTCTCAGGGTCTTTTTGTAGTGGAAGGTTTCCGTGAAATTGACCGGGCAATACGTTCGGGCTACCAACTGATGGAATTATATCACTGTGAAGAATTGACAAAACCATACCAATTGGAATCATTGTTTGATAATTTACCAAAGTTTACAGGTTTGGAGAATGTTACACTTGATGTTTTCGAAAAAATGGCATATCGTGAAGGTTCTGATGGATTAATAGCCGTATTCAAGTCAAAATATAATGAACTTTCAGAATTAAAACTAAGTTCAAATCCACTGATAATCGTTTTAGAAGCAGTTGAAAAACCAGGAAATCTTGGTGCGGTGCTTCGAACAGCTGATGCTGCTGGTGTTGATGCGGTTATACTTTGTAATCCATTACCAGATTTGTACAATCCCAATACGATTCGCGCCAGTCTGGGTTGCATTTTCGCCATTCAGATTGCTACAACTACAAGTGAAAAAGCCATCGAATGGCTTCAGCAAAAAGAAATAGACATCTATTGTACGTATTTGGAAGCCTCTGTGGATTACAGAACTGTTGATTATACGCATTCATCTGCAATTGTAATGGGAGCGGAATCAACTGGAATTACAAAGCCATGGATTTCAAGTGCAAAACAAAATATTATCATAACTATGCGTGGTATCGCAGATTCACTCAATGTATCGGTTTCATCAGCAATAGTTGTATTTGAAGCTTTAAGGCAGAGAAAAAAATAATTTCACTTCTGCTGAATATTATAATGCTCCTATTGTTAAAATGTAACATTAAGCTAATAATGCAATTTTATATCTCATTTTTATCACTATGATAATGTAAATGAACACATTATAATCAAAATTTATAATTTTCGTAATATTAGAATATTTCATAAATAATAAAAACATTGAATAATCAGAAAATTACTCGGTTTAGAATTTTATCTTATTGATTATTTAGTACTTAAATTTCTAATTGCAACTTATTACTTACTTTTTCCATCTGTTTTATATTCAATTTTTCAGTTCAATAAAGATATTTTATACCGATTATGGAGAAGAAAGTCTACTATCTTTGTTAACAAATTAACAAACAATAACATCAACATATTCAATAAAAGTTATTAACACAGGTAAGTGTAAAAATGTTATAACAATTTGATATATAATACTTTAATAAATTAATAAAAATTTTATCATCACATTTGTTCACCAAGATGTAGTTTGGTATTATGTTTTTTACATAACTTTGGCCGCTTAGTAAGATTTAATCATTAAAACTAAAATCATTGGAAAACCTCAAAGTAACTGAAATTAACGGGATACAGTTGTATTACAGCTTCATTTCTGGCGCTCAGCGAATTTTTGAAAACCAAAAACTCCTCAACAAAATCAACGTCTTTCCGGTTGCTGATGCAGATACAGGCACCAATCTTGCCTCTACCATGAGAAGCATTGTGAACACGGCACAACCTCAGGAAAGTCTGAAACTCACTGCAGTTGCACTTGCTGATGCAGCATTGATCGGAGCACGTGGAAATTCAGGAATTATTTTTGCACAGTTTCTTTATGGTTTTAGTAATGAAATAAAAGATGAGGCAACACTAACCGTAAGCGCTTTTGCTGAGTATATGAATAAAGCGGTTCGTTATGCGTATGAAGCCATAGCAAATCCGGTTGAAGGAACAATGATTTCAGTAATAAAAGACTGGGCAGAATATATCTACCTTCTCAAAGACAAATTTGATGACTTTTTGAAACTTTTACTGGATGGTTTGTTGAAGGCAATGGAATCGTTAAAACTCACGACTACCCGCATGGCAGTGCTTGCAAAAGCAAATGTTGTGGATGCCGGGGCCAAAGGTTTTGTAGTTTTTCTGGAAGGTATGTTCGACTATTTTAAAAACGGACAGGTACAGATCGCCTTTGATGATTCCAAAATTGAAATAGAAGAAGCTGTTGATGCAATCAACCATGAAGATATTACTTTCCGTTTTTGCACCGAAGCAATGATAAAAGGTGAAAATCTGACACGTGCAGCCTTTACCAAAGTAATGGAAGGAATGGGTGACTCCGTTGTAATCGCTGGCTCACCTACTAAAATGAGAATCCATATTCATACTGATCAGCCTTGGTTGCTATTTGAAAATATTGCCAAAATAGGAACAGTTACCTATAAAAAAGTGGATGATATGGTTATGCAGAATGACCTTGCATCAAACCGTAAATTTAAAATCGGAATTGTTACAGATTCAACTTGTGATATCCCAAACGATTTATTGCAAAAATACCAGATTCAGGTCGTGCCTCTTACCATTCATTTTGGTGAAGAGTATTTTCTTGATCGTATTACTATACAGCCTGAGCAATTTTTTAAGAAACTACAATCATCTGAAATTCAACCTACTACTGCACAACCTGCGTATCCCGAGTTTGTAAATCGTTACAATTATCTTGCAACACATTACGAATCCATTATTGCTGCTCATATCAGTGCAGGAATGAGTGGCACATGGCAAAACAGTTTGAATGCTTCCCGGAAAATAAGTGGAGAGACTGGAAAAAACATCTCAGTTATTGACACCAGAAAAACATCAAGTGGATTGGGTCTGATTGTTCTGCGTATGGCAGAAGCAATTGAAAAGGGAATGAGCCACGAAAGTATTGTTAATGATATGCCTGCATGGTCTGACAACACCAAGATACTCGTTTCATCAAAAACCATGAAATATCTTGTAAGAAGTGGTCGTGTTAGTTATACCAAAGGTTTATTGGGTAAGATACTCGGGATTAAACCAATCGTTGAAGTTAAAAACAATGGAAAAGCAGAAACCTTTGGTAAACCTCTGAATGAAAAAGCCAGCATGAAAATTATCATGGATGAAATGAAAAGATACGTTGGCGAGAATGAAGTGTGGGGTTATTCTATCTCTCACGCTGAAAACAAAACTGCAGCAAATTGGTACGCTGACCAGATGGAGACTCTTACTGGAAAAAAACCCATATTTATCAATGAGGCTTCGCCTGTACTTGTGACCAATGCCGGACCTGGTGTTGTTGCCCTTTCAGTTATGCTCAGATAAAATTTTGAATCTTCCTTCTTGACTTTAACCAAGTCATAGCAAAATAAAAATAAAAATGCCGGATTAATAACCCGGCATTTTTATTTTTTGTGTACTGAATTTTTCCAGAACAATGATAACGCTTTTACGAAATCACTTTTGCGTTTTCACGCGACTCAATTCCTATCAGGAACAAGAAGAATACCAATCCAATTATAAAAAATATGATGATCGACAAGACTGAGGCCCGCATACTTCCAGTTAAAGTCTCCATCAATCCAAAACTGAAAGTACCAGCCACAGTTGCCAGTTTTTCCATAACATCATAAAAACTAAAAAAGGAGGTATGATTCTTCGTTTCAGGAGGTATCATTTTTGAGAATGTTGATCTTGTTAATGCTTGTGATCCTCCCATTATCAGTCCTACCAAAACCGCTATTAAAATGAAACCAAATGCTCCTTTTATAAAATAAGCACCAATAACGATCAAAATCCAGGAAATGATTAATCCTGTCAGTACCTGAAAATTTCCCCATTTGGCAGAAAGGTTAGCGAATAAATATGCACCCGCCATTCCTACAATCTGAATAATTAATATCACCGGAATCAATACCGTATCTGACAGACCTAGTTCTTTTGCACCAAATGTTGCAGCCATAAACATAACGGTCAGTATTCCACTGATAACAAAGAAAAAACCAATGAGATACAATGTCATTTTACGTGATCGAAAAACCTGTTTTGCTACAACCTGTAATTCCTGATAACCTTTTATAAACAAATTAGCACCTTTCTGGCGATGACCGAAAGTGTATTTTGGTAACCGGATAAATGTCAATCTGGAAAAGAACAACCACCAGACACAAACAGATGCAAATGCAAGTTTTGCTGGAATTGTCTTATCCTGAATACCGAAAAAATCAGGTTTAAGAACAACTATTAAATTGGCTACCAGCAAAATAACTGCGCCTAAATAACCCATTGAATAGCCTCGTGCACTGATCATATCCTGGTCTTTAGGCTCGGCGATAATTGGTAAAAATGAATTGTAAAAAACAAGACTTCCGCCATATCCAAAAGTGGCCAGTGTGAAAGCTATTATACCAAGTTCGATATGCTGACGATCAAAAAAGAACAAAACTCCACATGAAATGGCACCAATAATTGTAAAAACCTTCATAAAGGTTTTTCTCCTTCCTGTATAATCGGCTAGCGATGAGAATAAAGGAGAAAAAAGTGCAACAACCAGATAGGCTATTGCGATAGACCACGAATAAGCCACGGTATTAATAACCTTATGTCCGAAAAAAGAGATGATATTCCCATTATCTGAACTTGTAACAGATATAAAATAGATCGGAAAAATGGCCGATAAAATCGTTAACTGATAAACTGAGTTTGCCCAATCATACATCACCCAGGCTTTGATGGTCTTTTTGTCACCTTTCTGAATCGGCCTGAATTTGGCAAATTTCGATTCCGTTTTTTCTTCCGCCATTTCTGTTTAATTTATTAAGATGTTTAAGTGCTGAATGTCGTTTGTCAAAATTGAATAATACAAAGATCGAAGTACATCAATTTTCAATAATAATGTAATAAGTGTGAAATTAAGTCCAAAGTTGATACAATTATTTAAAAAGACAAGTTTTTTGATCAACTTGTTCATAAAAACGCATCAAAGCGATTATTGATTTGTTTTTTAATAATAAAAGCAGTTCTAGAATGATTTTTGCTCTTTGAATTCATTCTAAATTCTAAGGTTGCTGTTCAGCTATTTTAGAATTTGTTACATTTGCCGCTTACTATTGTTAATTTCTAAACAATAAATTAAATAAATGATTACTAAACAGTTAACACATCCTAATAGTATCGTTGTGATTGGTGCTTCCAATGATATCCACAAACCTGGTGGCAAAGTTTTGAAAAATATTATCGAAGGTGGATTCAAAGGTTCATTATTCGTTTCAAACCCAAAAGAAGATACGGTTCAGGGAATAAAAAGTTTTCAAAATCCAGCTGATTTACCTCAGGTTGATTTGGCGGTTATTGCCATTGCAGCAAAATATATTCCTGAGTTGGTTGATTTACTTGCATTTCAAAAAGGAACAAAGGCATTTATTATACTTTCAGCCGGATTCAGTGAAGAAAGTGCTGAAGGAAAAATACTGGAAGACAGGATCGTTGATACAATTAATAAAGTAAACGGTTCGTTAATAGGGCCAAATTGTGTTGGTATTCTCACTCCTCAGCATCATAGTATTTTCACAAAACCAATCCCCAATCTTCGTAATGATGGTTGTGATTTTATATCAGGTTCTGGTGCCACCGCTGTATTTATCATGGAAGCCGGTATACCAAAAGGTTTGACTTTTTCCAATGTTTTTTCAGTAGGTAATTCAGCACAAATGGGGGTTGAGGAAGTCTTAAAGTATCTCGATGAAAATTTTGATCCTCAACATGATTCCAAAATCAAATTACTTTATATCGAGAATATCTCAAAACCACAGATGTTACTCAAACATGCCTCGTCGCTGATCAGAAAAGGTTGCAAAATTGCCGCAATTAAGGCAGGTACCAGTGAGGCAGGAAGTCGCGCAGCATCCTCTCACACAGGCGCTTTGGCCAGTTCTGATGTTGCTGTTGATGCTTTGTTCCGTAAAGCAGGAATTGTGCGTTGTTATGGCAGGGAAGAACTGATTACGGTTGCATCCGTTTTTATGCATCCTGTATGCAAAGGAAATAAAATAGCTGTAATTACACATGCCGGTGGTCCTGCGGTTATGCTTACTGATGCTTTGTCAGCCAATGGCCTGGAGGTTCCGACCATCCATGGAACCAAAGCAGATTTGTTAAAGGAAAAACTCTTTGCAGGTTCCTCAGTTGCCAATCCGATTGATTTTTTAGCAACCGGGACCGCTGAACAGCTGGGTTTTATCATTGATGCATGTAACAATGATTTTGATGAAATTGATGCCATGGTTGTTATTTTTGGGACACCGGGTCTGATTGAAATATTTGATGTTTATGCATTGCTCAACGAAAAAATGAAAACAAGTAATAAACCAATTTTTCCGGTTTTACCTTCCATTTTAACAGCAGCAGATGAAGTAAAATTTTTCTTGTCAAAAGACCGTATCAATTTTCCGGACGAAGTACAATTAGGAAATGCTTTGGGAAAAGTATGGCGCATACAGCCACCTCAAAATGTTGAAGAGGTATTTAAGATCGACAAAGCCAAAATCAGAACCGTTATTGACGAAAATGTAAATGGCTATATTTCACCGGAATCGATACAACAATTACTTGATGCTTCCGGAATTCGCAGGGCTGGTGAAATGGTTGTTAACTCCACAGAAGAAGCAATATCTTCGGCCAATAACCTTGGCTTTCCGCTGGTGATGAAAGTGGTTGGACCCATTCACAAATCAGATGTTGGTGGCGTTGCACTTCATGTGAATTCGCTCGAAAAAGTAGTGAGTGAATTTGAAAGAATGATAAAAATAAAAGATACTACCGCCATTTTAATGCAACAAATGTTATCAGGGACTGAATTATTCGTGGGAGCGAAAAAAGAAGGAAAATTCGGCCATGTTATTTTATGCGGATTAGGCGGCATATTTATAGAAGTATTAAAGGATGTAAGTAGTGCACTGATTCCTATAGGTAAAACAGAAGCGCTTAGAATGATTCATTCGCTGAAAAGCTACAAAATAATTCAAGGTGTCAGAGGGCAAAAACCAATAGATGAGCTGGCTTTTGCAGAGACAATCTGCAGGTTATCAGCCTTACTTGAAGTGGCACCAGAGATTGCAGAAATTGATCTCAATCCATTACTGGGTAATGATTTAGGTGTAGTTGCTGTAGATGCCCGCATACGCATTGAAAAATAATTCTATGAAGAAAACAGATTTGCTGGTTATTGTTATAATACTTGCATTGGTCAGTCCCTTTTTTCTTTCAGATGAAATTTTTGCAGCCTATAACCAATTAAATACTAGTCATGGTATTTTAATGAGTTTTGTGAAATTTGCCTTATTGGCAACTTTTGGTGAAATGATCGCACTTCGCTTACGAACCGGAAACTATAATCAGGAAGGATTTGGAATCGTTCCACGTGCTATTGTCTGGGGGTTTTTAGGAATAACAATAAAAATGGCATTTGTTATTTTTGCTACAGGCACACCCTTTTTACTCAATTATTTGGGAATGAATACTGTAACTGCAAACAATAGTCAGTTATCATTTCAAACTATATTCATCGCCTTTTCGATCAGCACAGCAATGAACTTAATGTATGCACCTGTTATGATGACATTTCATAAAATAACAGATATTCATATTGCCTCAACCGGAGGGACAATTACCGGATTATTTACACCAATTCGTTTTGGAGTAATATTTACCAAAATTGATTGGAACAGGCAGTGGGATTTTGTTTATAAAAAAACGATTCCGTTTTTCTGGATTCCAGCCCATACCATCACCTTTTTACTTCCCGTAAATTATCAGGTATTATTTGCCGCTATATTAGGAATTGCCTTGGGAATTATACTTAGTATATCAGGTGATAAAACCAAAACAATTGATTCTAATGAATCAAACAAATAAATTGTTCACTTGAATCCATTCTAAATTAGCTCTCTTATTAAAATTACTGCAATCGTTTGCGAAAGATAAAACCTTTTTTATTAAATTTGTTGAAACAGTTTAACTCTTATTAAATCACTGAAATATAAATAGTTACATTTTATGAATACCACTCCTATCCAACCAGAAATAGTTCAGCAAAAAATTATAGACAGTGGCTTAACCTCCATCGGTAAGGCTTCCATACGCGAAATCAAAAAACTTGTCGATATGATCGAACAAGCATCAGGAGAAAAGTTCATCCGGATGGAAATGGGAATCCCGGGATTACCGCCTGCAAAAATTGGAGTTGCCGGACAAATTGAGGCACTCCAAAAAGGCGTTGCAGCCTTATATCCTGATATTCATGGTATTGCCGTTCTAAAAAATGAGATTTCCCGATTTGTGAAACTTTTCATGAATATTGATGTAAATCCTGAAGGCTGCATTCCTACTGTGGGTTCGATGCAAGGTGGCTTCGCATCCTTTTTGATGCTGGGTCGCATTTTCAAAGAACGTGATACGACCTTATTTATTGATCCAGGATTTCCAGTCCATAAACAACAACATAAAGTATTGAATATCAAATATGAAAGTTTTGATGTTTACAATTATCGTGGTGACAAACTACGCGAAAAACTTGAGTCTTATTTTAAGAAGGGACATATACATTCCGTACTTTATTCTAATCCGAATAATCCTTCGTGGATCTGTTTTACAGAAAAAGAGCTTCAGATTATTGGTGAGCTTGCAAACAAATACAATATCGTAATTATGGAAGATCTGGCCTATTTCGGTATGGATTTCAGAAATGATTACAGCAAACCCGGACAAGCTCCTTATCAGCCTTCTGTAGCCAACTACACTGATAAATACATTTTGTTCATTTCCAGTTCGAAAGCTTTCAGTTATGCAGGTGAACGTATCGGAATGATGGTAATTGCCAATAATCTTTTCCAAAGCCAGTTTCCTGACCTGAAAAGATTTTATCCAAATGATAAATTTGGTTATAATATGATTTTTGGAACTTTATATCCTTTGAGTTCAGGCACTTCACATTCAGCACAATACGCATTGACAGCAATTTTAAAAGCAGCCAATGACGGTGAATTCAATTTTGTGGATGAAGTAAAAGAATATGGTGAAAAAGCACATATCATGAAAAAACTTTTCACCGAAAACGGATTCAAAATTGTATATGACATGGATGAAGACAAGCCGATTGCGGATGGTTTTTATTTTACATATTCTTATCCGGGTTTTACTGGTGTGGAATTGTTGGAAAAAATGATTTATTACGGCATCAGTGCTATCTCACTTGATATAACAGGTAGCGACCGTCATGAAGGAATCAGAGCATGTACATCACTCATTCAACGAGACCAATTCGGCACATTGGAAAAACGTCTGAAACAGTTTAATGAAGATCATCCGATTACAAATAAATAATTTAAACTGTTTATAAATTGAACGTCTTATGCGATTTTGCGTTCAGTGTATACAGTTTAATCAGTTATAAAACAGTAATTTCGTAGAAAATAATAATCATTTAATTATCTATTCAGATATGGCAAAAATGAGAGGTGCAATCGTGGTCGATATCCATAAATGCAAAGGCTGTGGCGTATGTGTGCCATCCTGCCCAAGCGAGGTAATCGACCTGGCAAGTGAAGTAAACGGGAAAGGCTATCATTACGCATTCATGGAAAAACCTGAAGAATGTACAGGTTGTTCAAATTGCGCAGTGGTATGCCCGGATGGCGTAATCACTGTTTATCGCTTGAAAGTAAACAGTTAAAAAAATAAAAACGAGATATAATGGGCGAATTAAAATTAATGAAAGGTAATGAAGCCATGGCAGAGGCTGCTATCAGAGCAGGCGCTGACGCGTACTTTGGTTACCCAATCACACCGCAATCGGAGGTGATAGAATATTTAATGTCGGAGAAACCATACGAAAGAACCGGGATGGTTGTGTTACAAGCTGAAAGCGAAGTAGCCGCAATTAATATGGTTTATGGTGCTGCCGGAGCAGGAAAAAAAGTAATGACATCCAGCTCAAGTCCCGGTGTTAGTTTAAAACAGGAAGGGCTTTCATATATCGCCGGAGCCGAGTTACCATGTGTTTATGCCAATGTGGTTCGTGGTGGCCCGGGTTTGGGAACAATTCAACCTTCACAGGCAGACTATTTCCAAAGTGTTAAAGGTGGTGGGCATGGTGATTATAAACAAATCGTCCTTGCGCCTGCTTCAGTGCAGGAAATGGCTGATTTTGTAAAAATCGGGTTTGAATTGGCATTTAAATATCGGATTGCTGTTCTGATTTTGTCAGATGGTGTTATCGGACAAATGATGGAAAAAGTCGAATTATTCGACCAGATTCCTCGCTTAACTGATGCTGAGATAAAAGAAAAATATCCCTGGGCAACAACTGGCAAAGCAAAAGGAACTGAAAGACGTATTATCACTTCACTCGATCTGGATTCTCTTAAAATGGAGAAGCACAATCATCATCTTCAGGCAAAATACAAAACGATTTCTGAAAATGAAGTCAGGTTTGAACTATTTGACTGTGAAGACGCTGAATATGTTTATGTTGCTTACGGTTCAAGTGCACGTATCGCACAAAAATCAGTACAACTGGCGCGTAAAAAAGGAATTAAGGTTGGATTATTGCGGTTAATTTCTCTCTTCCCATTTCCAACCAAACAAATTCAGGTTTTGTGTGATCAGGGTGTAAAAGGATTCCTTGCTGTTGAAATGAGTGCAGGTCAAATGGTTGAAGATGTGCAGCTTGCCGTAAACGGGCGGGCAAAAGTAGCACATTATGGCCGTTTTGGCGGCATCGTTCATAGTCCGGAAGAAGTAGAAAACGCATTAGAAAAAATAATGATCGGAGGATAAGACATGGCTGACATTACATTGAATGATATCATCAAACCTGAAAATCTGGTTTACGAAAAAACCAGATTGATGACCGACAAGGAACTAAGTTACTGTCCGGGTTGTGGCCATGGTACTGCACACCGGATCACCATGGAAGTTATAGAAGAGCTTGGAATGGAAGAAATTACGATTGGTGTTGCACCTGTTGGTTGTTCTGTTCTGGCATACGAATTCATGAATATTGATATGACACAGGCTGCACACGGACGTGCTCCTGCCGTAGCAACTGGAATAAAAAGAGTCTGGCCCGAAAAGATTGTTTTCACCTATCAGGGTGATGGTGATTTGGCTGCAATTGGTACAGCTGAGACAATTCATGCCTGCAACAGAGGTGAAAAAATTGTAATTATTTTCATCAATAACGGTATTTACGGTATGACAGGCGGACAAATGGCACCTACTACACTTCCAGGAATGAAATCATCAACATCTCCTTTTGGCCGCGATGTTGAAACAATGGGAAATCCGCTGAAAATTACTGAACTGGTTGCCCAGTTACCAGGAACCTATTTCGTTACACGTCAGGCTGTTCATACCCCGGCTGCTGTTCGTAAAGCAAAAAAAGCTATACGTAAAGCATTTGAAAATCAGCGTGATAAAAAACCAGGTGTGTCATTTGTTGAAATCGTTTCTAACTGTAATTCAGGATGGAAAATGACACCGAACGATTCAAATACCTGGATGGTAGAGAATATGTTCCCTTATTATCCCATGGGTGACATTAAAGTTGACGGAGTAATGGTTAAATAATTCCAAAAAAAAAGAAATAAAATGACTGAAGAAATAATCATAGCCGGTTTTGGCGGACAAGGTGTACTTTCGATGGGCAAAATCCTCGCTTACAGTGGAATTATGCATGATCAGGAAGTGAGCTGGATGCCCTCCTACGGACCTGAAATGCGCGGTGGCACTGCCAATGTTACTGTAATATTAAGTGACGAACGGATAAGTTCACCCATTTTAACAATCGTCGATACAGCTATCATTCTTAACCAACAATCGATGGATAAATTTGAAAAATCAGTTCGTCCAGGTGGAATTTTGCTGTACGATCCTAATGGCATCACCCATCATCCAACAAGAACTGACATTAATATTTATCAGATTGAAGGCGCTCAGGTTGCTGCTGAAATGGGTAACACTAAAATTTTCAATATGGTAATTCTGGGAGCATATATGAAATTGAAACCTATTGTACAGCTAGAATACGTTATCAAGGGATTGAAAAAATCACTTCCTGAACGATACCATAAGTTAATTCCTTTGAATGAAGATGCAATCAATATGGGAATGAAACACATTAAACCCTTTCATCTTGTAAGTTAAACGATTATAATATGTTATATAGGGCTCCTGAATAATCGGGAGCCCTTTTTATTTAGATATTATGCTAACTGAAACAAAGTTATTTCTGAATGAAATGGTGGAAAAGTACAATTCACCTGATTTTATTCTAAACGATCCTATTTCTATCCCCCATCAATTTAAACGAAAAGAAGACATCGAAATAAGTGGTTTTTTTACAGCAATTTTTTCATGGGGTCAACGAAAAATAATCATCTTAAAATCGCTGGAGCTCATGAATCGTATGGATAACAATCCTTATGAATTCATCACCAATGCAAAAGAAAATGACCTTAAACAATTAAAAGGATTTAATTACCGGACTTTCAACGAAACAGATCTTCTGACTATTGTTAATGCGTTGAAAATGATATATCTATATCAGGAAGGATTGGAAAATATTTTTACTCTGGGATTTCAGGAAAACGGAGCTGTTGGTGGAATAAGCAAGTTAAATGATACGATTTTCAGTTATCCACACCTGCCTCATTCACGAAAACATATCGCTAATCCAATAACCGGCTCAGCAGCAAAAAGACTGAATATGTTTCTTCGCTGGATGGTTCGCAGTGATGATAAGGGAGTAGATTTTGGTTTATGGAATCAGATTAACCAATCAGATTTAGTCTGTCCGCTTGATATCCATTCAGGAAACACTGCCAGAATATTAGGAATACTTTCAAGAACAACCAATGACTGGAAAGCAGCTATGGAACTTACTCAAAACTTAAGAAAATTTGACCATCTTGATCCGGTGAAATATGATTTTGCCCTTTTCGGACTGGGTGTCAGCGGTTACTTCAATGATTAATCCGAAATAGGTTCTTCACTCACTTCCTCACAATCACAGTTGAAACTTTTATTGTACATATTCATCGCTTTCAAACTCATCCCCATACTCGAAAATCCACCATCATGGAAAAGATTCTGCATGGTCACTTTTCGTGTCAGATCAGAAAACAAGGTGATACAATACATGGCACATTCTTCAGAAGTCGCATTTCCCAATGGCGACATACGTTCTGTGAAATCCATCAGACCGTCAATTCCTTTCACACCACTTCCGGCTGTTGTCCGTGTTGGCGACTGAGAAATTGTATTTACTCTGATTTTCTTTTCACGTCCATAAATATAACCAAAACTTCGTGCGATTGATTCAAGCAAAGCTTTCGCATCAGCCATATCATTATATCCATATAACGTACGTTGGGCTGCAACATACGAAAGACCAACAACCGAACCCCATTCATTGATTGCATCCATTTTATTTGCCACCTGAAGCATTTTATGGAATGAAACTGCTGAAATATCGAGAGTCTTATTTAAGTATTCATAATTTAAATCATTGTAAACCCGATGTTTACGAACGTTCAGCGACATTCCTATAGAATGCAGAACAAAGTCAACCTTACCTCCAAGAATTTCAATACTCTTTGTAAATACATTGGTAAGATCTTCAACCGAAGTAGCGTCAGCAGTAATAACAGTTGCATTGCATTTCTCGGCCAACTCGTTTATTTCTCCAAAACGAAGGGCTGTTGCAGTATTACTCAGAGTGAAAATTGCACCTTCCTCATGAGCAAGTTCTGCTACTTTCCATGCAATAGATTTGTTGTCTAATGCACCAAAAATGATTCCCCTTTTTCCTTTTAATAGATTGTAAGCCATTGTATTTATTTTAATTAATCCTTTGATTTAAAGAGCCGCAAAGATACAAATATAAACCAAATTCAATTTTTTACGTAATTATTTGATTTAGAATTAATTAAAAAAACTATCAAAGTTTATAACGGCTTCAATTGAAACGATCAGTTACTTTTTATCAGTTCTTTTGCTGCACTGCGGGAGGCTTCTGTGATCGTATCATCACTCAACATTCTGGCAATTTCTTCTATTCGCTGTAAATCATTGAGTTGAATAATCTCTGACTTTGTACGATCAATGTCCTCGGTTTTATAAACCAATAAATGCTGATTGGCTTTGCCTGCAATTTGAGGGAGATGGGTTATACTGATAACCTGAACTTTTTTTGACATGGAGGCCATAATCCGACCAACCTTTGCAGCGATCTCACCTGAGACACCAGTATCAATTTCATCAAAAATTAATGTTGGGGTATATCTTTTTCCAGATACCAAACTCTTGATTGCCAGCATTAAACGAGAAAGCTCTCCGCCAGAAGCGACTCGGGCTATTTCATCCATCTGGCCACCTTTATTCGCATTAAAAAGGAATTTAACCTTGTCGTTTCCAGTTGAATCCGGTTCAGAAAGTGAATCTAACTGTATTTGAAAACGTGCATTTGGCATACCTAATTGAACCAAAACATCTAAAATTTCTTTTTCAAAATCAGGTACAATTCTTAACCGACCTTCCTGAATTTGAATTGCTAATTGGATGACAAGCTGATTTTTTTCAGAAAGTTGCTTTGCCAAAAGTTCAATCTGGTATTCAGAATTGTCAATCATTTGAATTTTTTTCCACAATCCATCACGAAGAAGTATTAACTCCTCTACTTCTAAAACCCTATGTTTATGAATAAGCTGGGTTAATAAATCAAGTCTTTCCTGAGATTTAACCAATTCATTTTCATCGAAATAAACTTTACTCTCAAGTACTTTCAACTCACTGGAGATATCTTTTAATTCTATCAGACAGGACTCGAGGCGGGTAGAAATACTTTCACATTCTGGAAGAACCCGGCCTAGTTTTATTATATGTTGAATTGACTCTTTGACCAATTGGATCGCATTCGACTCCTCTTGCTCAAGACAGTCACCTGCACGCAATAATCCTGACCGCAACTCAACGGCATGAGACAATATATCATAACGCACTTTCAATTCTGCAAACTCATCCTTTACCAAACGGGCTTTATCTAACTCATCAAACTGAAACCGTAGATAATCCAGATCGGCTGATTTCTCACGTGCAAACTGTCTAAGTGCATTTAACTCTTTTTGTAATTGCTTAAAACTTTTGAATTCTGATTTATAAGTATTTAATAAATCTTCATGCTCGGCTAATTCATCAATTAACTCAAGTTGAAATCCCGAATTGGAAAGCAACAAAGAATCATGCTGTGAATGGATATCAACCAGAAAATTACCAATTTCCTTTAATAAATTCAAATTTACCGGAGAGTCATTTATAAATGCCCGCGATTTTCCATTTGGATTAATTTCCCTTCGAAGGACGCTTTCATCATGATAATCAAGGTCATTCTCTTCGAAAAAAGATCGGATGATCATTTTAGACAAGTCGAATACTGCTTCAACAACGCATTTAGAATTTGGATTCATCAGTACATTTGTCTCGGCACGGTTACCCAAAACCAATCCTAAGGCACCTAATAAAATCGATTTTCCTGCACCAGTTTCTCCAGTAATTGCAGTAAATCCTAAATGCATATCGATTTCAAGTTCTTCGATAAGCGCATAGTTTGTTACCTTCAGACTAAGGAGCATAGTATTGATGTGTTTTCACAAAAGTAGGAAATAAGCCGAAACAAAACGGATAACTATTTGGCAAGAATTTTCTCGTAACTTGATGAATTGGCAGGATCAATTTCACGCATGATGTTTACCGCTTTGGTTTTTTCCTGGGCACTGCCTTTTGAATATACTTTGATAATTTCATCACGTTTGGCATCAATCATCAATTGTAAGATAAATAAGCCGGGTCGGTTACTATTTATGGTATTCAGATAGGCAAGTGTTTCACCAATTTTCGCACGACCTTCATCAGGCTTTTCTGACATAACATCTAATCCCAAACGATGGTATTCATAAATAAATTGACGAATAGGGCGATACGATGCGTTCTGAAGATTTTCGACCATCCAATATCTGTTTCTGTTGCTATCAAATGCTTTCCAGCCTTTCTCAGAAGCATTCTGTGCACTGTTTACGATAGATTCAGCAGCTTTGTAAAATGGATCGCCTCCATATAATGAATAACTGTCAAAATCGAGTCCAAGAAACATATAGGCATAGTAAGCCAATGTGGAAGTCAGATTATTGTTGAACGAATTTTCATTGTATTCAAGTGTTTGTGATTCGATATATCGGAATTGAAAATATTCGTCCACATAATTAAGCAGAATAGTATTATATGAAGCATTGAAAACCGGCCTCCTTAACACAAGGTTCAGAGTCGCCTTATACTCATCTGATGAAATTCTTTCTTTTATTGTGATAAGAATAGAACACTCAATACGTTCCTGGTTTTTTATGTTGATATTTGACCATTTGCGGTTGTTCATGAATTCATAAAGTGATGTCTGTAAAGCCTCAAAAACACGACGGTCAGTACCTTCAATACTTTGTGCTGATACACGAATATCGCAGTTAAATTCCTGTGCATTGATTTGTGTGAAAGTTATGAAAAGGATTAAAAGTAATACAAACCGTTGTTTCATGAAATTGTGTTTTTTAATTAATAAGACAACTAACAATCAAATTGTCAAACTCTTAGCGATATAATCAATGATATCGACAGCTACTGCTGATTTTTTTTTCAAATCAAATTCTGTAGATGATTCATCGCGGCCAATCAACGTTACTTTATTCGTTTGATGTTTAAAACCAGCTCCTTCATCTTCCAGCGTATTTACAACGATCAGATCAAGGTTTTTGTTGTGTAGTTTTTTGATTGCATTCTCATGGGCATTGTCGGTCTCCAATGCAAACCCAATCAAAAACTGGTCATCTTTTTTATTATTTCCAAGATGAAGAAGAATATCTTTTGTTTTAACAAGGTGCAGGTCGAAAGAATCTTCCGATTTTTTTAGCTTTGTTTTTGCCGGCGATTCAGGTGTATAATCAGCCACAGCGGCACACATTACAGCGATATTAGCCTGATTAAAAAGTAAATTTACATTTTCAAACATCTCTGCTGCAGTCGTAACTGGAAAAACATCAACTAAAGGATGGTTCAATTTCAAATTAACCGGGCCAGAAACCAGATTAACATGTGCTCCTCTGTCAGCGAAAGCTTTTGCAAGTTCAAATCCCATCAGGCCAGAACTATGATTACCAATAAATCGAACAGGATCAATTGGTTCATAAGTAGGACCTGCTGAAATCAAGATATTGTATTCAGAAAATTGTTTACATTTTTTAACCCACGACTTTATTAAATCAAAAATCACTTCAGGTTCTTCCATCCGTCCTTCACCACACAGACCACTGGCCAATTCACCGGTTCCTGGTGCAATGATTATATCACCTCTTGACTTCAGCGTTTCAATGTTAGATATGGTGGCAGGATGTTTAAACATATCCAGATCCATGGCCGGTGCAATCATAACCTGGCATCTTGCTGACAAATAAACAGTTAAAAGGTAGTTATCGGCAATTCCGGCTTGAAGCTTACCAAGGGTATTCGCAGTAGCAGGTGCAATTATAAACAAATCAGCCCACAAACCAAGTTCGACATGGCTGTGCCATTCACCTGTCAGTTTATCATGCGATTCAACCGACACAGGATTACCAGAAAGAGTAGATAAGGTAAGTGGAGTAACAAAATCGAATGCTGAAGGAGTTGCAATTACTTTAACTTCTGCACCGTCTTTCTTCAAAAGCCGGATCAAAAGTGGAATTTTATAAGCAGCAATACTTCCGGTAATTCCAATCAGAATTTTTTTACCCTTCAGCATGGTTTCGAATTAAAAATCAGATTCCTCTTCTTTATGCGGATTGCGAAAATAGATTTGGTCATTCAAAAATTCATGAACCGCAATCAAAGTAGGTTTTGGCAAACGCTCATAAAATTTAGCAATCTCAATCTGTTCTCTATTTTCAAAAACTTCTTCCAGATTATCAGATGCAGAGGAAAATTCACCGATTTTTTTATGCAGTTCTTCTTTCATCTCAGTTGATATCTGGTTAGCTCTTTTAGAAAGTACAGCAACCGTTTCATAAATATTACCAGTTCCAGCATGGAATAGATCCTTCTGACGGGTCACAGCTGACGTTTCGGTTTTGATTTTTTTAAAATCCATATGTTCTCTATTTTACTAATTTTTGACGTGATTTCAAATTAACAGTTTTCTCCAGACTTTTAAGATACTCACTATCGGGGTATATATAAAGCAGATTATTATAGGAATCAATCGCTTTTTCGTAACGCTCGCGTTTTTTAGAAGGAATACTTCGTTCCGCATATTCATAATAGCCTTTGGCCATATACATCAGAATTTCTTCGCGTCTATCTGTGTCAGGAAATTTTTTTAAAATGATTTCAAATGATGTGATTGAAGCCATATAATCTTCCATCCTGTAATACATGAGTGCAATATTGAATGATTTGAGCTCAAGTTTTTTACGCAATTCATCGATCAGTTTGTTACACTCAGCGATGCGTTCACTTCTGGGATAAGTATCCATGAAAAGCTGTAACTCAGTCATCGCCAATGTAGTATTCGCCTGATCAAGACTCGCTCTGGGTGAATCAAGATAGTAACAATATGCATTCATATAAAGACATTCTTCAGCACGGGGTGAAGAAGGAAATGTTTCAGCATATCGCTTGAAATAAAAACTTGCAACTGTATAATCACCTATATAATAATAGCAATAGGCCGAATAGAAACTTATGTCCTCGCCTTTATTTGTGCCTCTGAAAGCAGATTGCAAAAGATCGAAGAGTTCGAGCGAACGGTTGTAATCTTTCTTTTCGAAATAATCAATTGCAGCCTCATATTTGGCTTCATTATCAGTGCTTTTTACTAATTTCGAGTAGCTGCTGCACGACCAAATGCCTAATATTGAAACAATTGAAAGTAATAAAAACAGTTTTCTAATCATGCTGCAAATGTACAATTATTTTCATTCTGTTTGAAAACGAAATTATACTGCCAGTATTACTCTTTTAGCTATATTTATGGAATATTAACAAGTCATCATTCCTTAAACAACGGATCCAGTTCTTGAAATGGCATTTTTTTAAAATTCAATTCTGAAAGTACATTTAACAATCGCTTTCATTCATCCATCAAAGCAAATAAACCGAAAATAATCATTCTTTGTCTAAAATATCCTTTTGAATAAAAAATAGATATGTAAACCAAAGCCGAACATCCGATAAATTTATAAATTTGCCAACAAATTAAAACTTAAAAAAGTGGATGTTTTCAATAAATGTACAGTAAATCTTGGTCCGTTAGGCATTTACGCTGATCAGGCCGAAGGATATTTTATGTTCCCGAAACTTGAAGGTGAAATCGGTAACAAAATGATTTTCAAAGGAAAAGAAAGATTAATCTGGAGTTTAAATAACTACCTCGGATTGGCAAATCACCCTGATGTAAGAAAAGCAGATGCCGAGGGTGCAGCCAAATACGGCATGGCATATCCAATGGGTGCCAGAATGATGTCGGGTCAATCCAATTTACATGAGCAACTTGAACATGAATTGGCTGATTATGTAAAACGTGAGTCAGCTTATCTTTTAAATTATGGCTATCAGGGAATGGTTTCCATTATAGATAATATGGTTGACCGGAAGGACGTAATTGTATATGATTCTGAGGCCCATGCCTGTATCATTGATGGTATGCGTCTTCACATCGGAAAACGTTTTGTTTACCCTCACAATAATATTGAGAGTCTTGAAAAACAACTGCAACGTGCTACTAAAATGACCAATGAAACAGGTGGTGGAATTTTAGTAATTACTGAAGGTGTTTATGGGATGTCGGGGGATCTTGGCGATTTAAAAGCCATTGTTGCTTTGAAAGAGAAGTATAATTTCAGGTTACTTGTTGATGATGCCCATGGTTTTGGAACAATGGGACCAACAGGTGCTGGTACAGACGAACACTTTGATGTTCAGAAGGATGTGGATTTGTATTTTGGAACCTTTGCTAAATCTATGGCAGGAATAGGTGGTTTTATTGCCGGGCCAAAACAGGTAATTAAATATCTGATGTACAATATGCGGTCTCAGATTTTTGCAAAATCATTGCCTATGCCAATGGTAGTAGGTGCTTTGAAACGCCTGGAGTTAATAAGAACACAATCTGTGCATCGTGAAAGACTTTGGACCATTGTGAATGCGCTGCAAAACGGATTGAAAGAAGCCGGACTCGATATTGGTAATACCGAGTCACCTGTTACACCAGTAATGTTATATGGTGGTGTGGGTGAAGCTACACAGATTACTTATGATTTACGTGAAAATTATAATATTTTCTGTTCTATTGTAACCTATCCAGTTGTTCCAAAAGGTGTAATATTGCTTCGTTTGATACCAACAGCAGTGCACACCCTTGAAGATGTTTCATACACAATCAAGGCATTCAAGGAAGTGAAGGAAAAACTTGAACAAAAATTATATTCAACAGAAATGGCCGATATCGGCTCCTTGTAAATAATTTCATCAAAAAAGCCATCTGCTTGATGGCTTTTTTTTATTCTAAACAACTTTGGAAACACAACTTACCCGATATAATTTCTGGATCATTGCGATCAATTCAACAGCCTCGTTCGTAATGGCCTATTTATTTATTTTCTATGTCAATCAAATGATGTTTGTGTTGACAGCGGGAATGTATGATTACCCGATCACTGTAGATTATGCAACATTTTATTTTCATATTGAACCCTATGAATGGACGCATGATGCCGTTTTCCTGATTTTTAGTGCCGGATATGTTGCTACTTTAATTATCGGGGTTCTTTCAATACTTGGTTTTTATAGTTTGCTGGCTGACCCAATTCCAGTAAAAATATTTTTCTTCTGGCTGATAATTCATTCAGCAACCTATTTTTTTGGAGGGCTATTGTTAGGAAATCTGCTGACTCAGGGCATCGGACACGTTTTTAACTGGATGTATCTGCAGGATACAGCAAAACTATTACTGGCACTGGTCGGTTTCTTTGGATTATTAACAATGGCAGTATTCGCATTTAGCATGATTGCAACTTCATCGAATGTGTATTTCACAAGATTTACAGAAAAAATGGCACCATTTTTTTTAACTGCCCAGGTCTTTGTGCCATATCTAATCGGATCTGTGATGGTATATCTCTATTTCGTTCCAAAGAGTTTTTTTCACGAACGATACAGCTGGATTGTTCTTGGAGTAATGCTGATCATTTTTTATATGCGTTCACGTTTTGGCGATGAACTGATGTTTGATGATGACGACAACCGCAGAATCCGCCCCATGAGAGGTCTGATCATTTTTACACTCCTTTTTTATCTTGGATCAAGATTGATTATGCACAACGGAATATATTTCGGATGGAATTAATCACATCACAATCAACTGTTTAACTGTCGTTGAAGTAGAATTAATAATACGTAAAAAATAAGTTCCACTTTTCAGATTTCTTGTAATGAGTTCATATTTATTAATTCCTGTTAACATTTCCTCATATACAAGTTTACCATAAATGTCCGTCAAAACTACCTTATTTATTGGTTGATATGATTCAATAGAGGTGTAATTCAAAGAGGTTGGATTTGGAAATACCCTGATCTCACTATTCGTTAACTCCTGGACTGATACTGACGGAATACAATTTATACTAGCTTTCCATCCGGTTCCTGTTTCAGAACCGTCGGAATGAAAACTGAAGGTCAATGAACCTGAAGTATTTGTAGCAGTTACCAATCCTGGAGAATTGTTACCGCACCAGGTTCCCAGCAATGTCGCATTTGTATTCGATCCATCATAAATCTTCAGCCAGTCATATTCACAATTAGTTTCCGGTTCAATGTCAAATTCTTCGAATTGCACTGACATTAAATGTTCAGCTGTATCTGGATTAAATGTCATTACAATATTCTGGTTATTTCCATAATTCGCACCAGGTCCACCGCTATCCAAAAACAATCCTTCACAAGTTGTGTAGGTTCCGGTTTGCATAATAAAATTAATATTTACATGAATATAATCTTCAATTAGCAATACATCTGTCTGACCTTCAGTATCGGTAATTGTCAACTGAACATCGAAATTTCCAACTTCCGGATAGGCAATGCCAGTGGGATTCTGTAACTGGGAAGCAGATGGAACTCCACCCTCAAAATTCCAATTCCAGCTAACAATATTCTGACCAAATGACCTGTCGAAGAAATTAATCAAAGCATCTTTGTTGATTTCCGTTTCACTTGCCTCAAAATTGGCAATCATTGTTCCGGGAACTAATTCTATATTATTTGTGATTATCTGATAATCTGATATTTGTACATCAAAAAGTGTTTTGGAATAATAACCTGTAGCTGAAAAGACAATATCATACGTACCACTCTTCACTGGCCGATGATAATCACCAATAGGTAAACTACTGTAAACCAATGAACTATCTAAATCATGATTTAATATTTCAACTTTGGCAACAAGTGGTTCTCTCGTTACAGAATCAATTACTGTACCGGTTAATCCGTACATTGATTGCTCTATGTAATTGAGCATTGATCTGTAATTATAGTTCCAGAATGCTTGTAATTGGGATGCAGGAAGTGTTTTAATTGAAGAGATTTCGATAGTAACCTCTCTGCAATGCCTGAAATAATTCATATAATCCTGACGTCCACCATCAATGGTGTACCAATCATAACCATTTGTAATCCCATTTTCTAAATCAGTCAAATAACCATTTGGACTATAAACATGCACTGTATCAACATATTCACGGCAGACGAAAACCCACCATGCATCATCAGCATGACGTCTGGCCCAGGTATCCCATGGATAATTTAACACTTCGGCACCACCATGATAATTGGCTGCTACAGTAAAACTATGATCTTCTGCAAGGTTCATAAATGCAACTGTTTCAGGCTGATAAAAGTTACCATCAGGATGAGGACCATCTTCAGGATCAGGATAATTCCGGTTTAAATCAACTCCATTTGCATTACCTCGTGTTGCACCATTTACAGTATTGTCATTTAGATAATAGGTGCCATCAGGATTGGCAAGCGGACTTATCCAAATATCCACATTATCCATCAGATTTGTAACTTCGTCAATTATACCATAGTTCGATAAAAGATAATCAATCAACCGAAGTGTGAGTATGTAACCGGTAGTTTCGTCACCATGAATTGTAGATGAATACAAAAATTTAGGCTTACCATCAGGATTGCCATTATTCAATTGTGCGACTAAAACCTCATGTCCACTGGCAAGCGTCAGAATTGAATGAATATTGCACATGCCAGGATAATCGGTCTGAAAAGCGTTCATCATGCTTACAAATGCACCATAAGTTGGATAAGAATCCCATTCATAGGAATCTCTGAGTCCATCTGAATCAATCATCGAAAGATCGGTTGTCTGAAAGGATGGTGGAATCAGTAATTCAGGTTTAAAACCAGCATTCAATAGCGCTTCATATTGCTTTACTGAAGCATATGCAATACAGTTTTGATTTTCAATTTTATCAACCGACACCAATCTGTCTATTTCAGCCAATTCTTTGATGGAATTGAATGGCAATTGAAAATAGAACTCCCGACGGTCTTTGTAAATGGATTCTATATCCATTGTCTGACAAAAAATAAGTTGAACCTGAAATAACAGGAACAAAACAAGTGATATTCTGGTAAAGAGTTTCATTATCATTTTATTTGATGCGATTCCATTCATCGCGTATTTGTTTTCTAATATTTTCATTTACAGTAACCAGTGGAAGCCTGACAACTTCAGAACACAATCCCATTTCTGACATCAATGCTTTAACTCCTGATGGATTGCCATCTGCAAAAAATAACTCTATCATTTTCAGTAACTTGTAATGTAAAATGCGGGAATCAACAACGCGATTATCTATGGCAAAATTCACCATTTTCGAGAAATCAGCGGTTAGTGCATTGGCCGCAACTGAAATAACGCCGGTAGCTCCGCAAGCAATCAATGGCAAAGTGAATGCATCGTCACCAGATAAGACTGCAAAACGGGAAGGCTTGTTGTGAATGATGTTCATGATTTGCATCAAATCGCCTGATGCCTCTTTTACTGCGATAATATTCTTGTGTTTTAATGCCAGTTTAAGGGTAGTTTCACACTTCAGGTTTGTACTCGTACGACCAGGCACATTGTATAATATTACTGGAACCGGTGAAGCTGTCGCAATAGCGTCAAAATGATAAAATAATCCATCTTGCTGGGGTTTTGTATAATAAGGAACAACGGACAAGATCGCATCGATACCAGTAAAATCCTGTTTTTGAATTAGACCGATAACAGCATTTGTGTTATTTCCACCGATTCCGAGCACAACAGGCACGCGGTGAGAGGCAGCATCAATAATGGTCTTTACAACTAAATCCTTTTCATTTGCATCTAAGGTAGCTGCCTCACTGGTTGTTCCCAATGCAACCAGAAAATCTACGCCATTGCCGATCACATGATGCACAATCTTTTTCAAAGAATCATAATCAACAGAAAAATCAGAATTGAACGGTGTGATCAATGCCACACCAGTTCCGGAAAATTTACTTTTCATTTGGTTTACCTTTTAATGCACGCAAATAGAAGTTAAGATGTTTAAAAAATTCATTGGTGGTATTATTCTCTGCCATTCGAAGCGAAAGATCATATATATTTGTGTATTCATCGGCCGACAAACCAATTTTGAATTTCGCAGGGATCACTGCACTTAAAAA
Source organism: uncultured Bacteroidota bacterium (assembly GCA_903957365.1). Classification (GTDB taxonomy): domain Bacteria; phylum Bacteroidota; class Bacteroidia; order Bacteroidales; family F082; genus CAJBPB01. The sequence continues at coordinate 1,687 of CAJBPB010000237.1, read as the reverse complement.
ATGACTAAAAATACTACCTGACACATCGATATTTATCAGTAAATCAAATCTTTCTGTTTCAAGTTCAGCCAAAAACCGGCGTTTTGGAAAACCAAAAAAAGAAAAGTCCTTTTGAGAAATTTGTGTTAGTCTGCCACCATTAAACGATACCGGCAACTGCAACTTTGGTGGTGCAAAAAAGAAAAAAGAATTTTTACTATGATCGGCAAAACGATTTAATTCTTCGCCAGCATCTTCATAACGCAAATCTTTAGTAATATAAGTAACAATAGCAATGGATTTTGCTTCATTAAAATCAATTAAATTCGCAAGCCTCTGAGAATTAATTGACTTTAGAATATGCTTTTTAATAAAATATTTTGTGATCAATTTTTTTCAATTAATTATGATTAATAAATCAAAATTTCAGCGTGTAAAGGTACAGAATAATATCCTGTTTGTTGATTCAAAATTAAGTACAATTCACTATTCAATGAAGAAACTACCTCTGCCTGCAACTCAACATTGTTCATTTTGTGAAGAATAAATTTATTAAATTCATCAATTATTAAATAGAACAAACAGTAAAGAGTTTCTGTCTCTTGTTAAAAAAACGGGAGACTTACATTCAAATTACATTACTTTGCAATAAAAAAATTGAAAATCACAGTTTTAGGAAGTGGAACTTCGCAAGGAGTACCCGTAATCGCTTGTGAATGTGAAGTATGTCAATCAAATGATCTGTTAGACAAACGATTGAGATCATCCATTATGATAGAAAGTGAAGGGACAACCATCGTGATAGATGCCGGCCCTGATTTCAGACAACAGCTTTTGCGGGAAAATGTAAAGAAGGTTGATGCTATATTAATTACACATTGTCATAAAGACCATATTGCCGGATTGGACGATGTTCGTTCTTTCAATTATTTGTATAAAAAAGCGATGCGTATTTTTGCCGGTAAACGCGATCAGGCAAGAATAAAGGAAGAATTTTCGTATGCGTTTAGTGATGAAAAATATCCGGGTGTACCTGATTTTGATTTAATAAACATTGATCAATCGGCTTTTCATGTTGATAATATATTTGTTCAACCATTGAAAGTCAAGCATATGCATTTAACGGTCTTCGGTTTTCGATTTGGTGATTTTGCATATATTACTGATGTAAATTTTATTCCCGAAGATAGCATGCAACTTTTAAAGGGAACAAAAATTTTAATTATTGACGCTTTAAGAAAAAACAAACATGCTTCTCATTTTAGTCTGGAGGAAGCAATAGCAGTAGCAAGAGAACTCAGAATCGAAAAAACCTATTTTACACATGTGAGTCATCTCATGGGAAAAGCGGCAGACATCAACCCAGAATTGCCAAATAATATGATGCTGGCATATGATGGTATGCAAATAGAAATTTGAAATCAAATTTCTTCGTTCTGAACCAATGTAAAGTAATCATTTTCATGCTGTGTATAGCCCTGATCAAAAACAAAATAATAAGTTCTTCCGTCTTTCGTTGTGTAAATATGGGTGAAATATTTGAAATTAAAACCTGCTTTTAAAAGAATTTCCCTTTTGGTCCGTGACTTTCCTTCAGGATTCAACTCTTTCATAATCATTCTATTACGTTTCAACTGATTACTGATATTTCGCATGAAATTGGTATTTTCACCTAATATCTGATGGTGATAATTGTTGCGGCACGAAT
>CAJBPB010000236.1 GCA_903957365.1 uncultured Bacteroidota bacterium | reverse complement strand
ATTTGTGTTTGCATAAGTCATTGAGTGTTAGTGAATATTATTACCTACTCAAAAATAATACTCTTTGGCTTATGCTACTTTTGTTAAAACAAGGATACAAACATAGGGACTTAAGATAATACAAAGCAAACTTTATGCACTTTCGTAATGTTAGTAACGTATTGACTCTTCAGCCATTTTTGTTACAACTTCATTTTCAAAATTGTACAGTTTTACAAATGTTTGAGAAGAAGCTTCATTGTTCTGCGGTGTTATGACTACAAAATTCATAGTGGTTTTGTTTGGATTATGGTCAATCCATGTTCCTGAATTCGCGTAAATACAATTCAGATTATCATAACTTTTTGCTTTAATAATTTTAGATTCGTGCGTATGACCAAATACAACAATTCTTTTATCTGAGTCAGGGTTCATAAAGTACTGTAAATCTGCCTGATGGTCGGACTCGGTAGCTGACATTACAGAATCGATTGCACGGGCGGTGCCAATATGTACTGCTACATTATTTTGGGTTTGTCTTGCTTCCCAATTATCCTGAATTCCTTTGAAAAGATTCACATCAATTGATCCACCAGGATATTTTTGATATGGAAGTAGATCGTTTACAGAATATGTCCCTGTGAATCCATCAATATTTGTGACAATAATATTCTCATCAAATCTATTTGTGATCGGGAATATCTTCAATGTCAATGCCCAGTCCTTCCAGTATCGAAACAACACATCCTGACTTTCACCCCCATAATTATTTTGGGTAACAACAGGTATGGTTTTATCTGGTGATGGGCGGTTTTGTATCACCCAAAGTGCTGCTATTCTTGTAAAAAAGTAGCCGGGCGGCATTATGGTGCCCGGGGCGATATCCTGGTTTGAAATCGGATCTGGTGCACAAAAGAAATTGTAGCGGTGGCTATGCTCAATAGCTATTTTAGGGTAGTCAACCGGGGAATAAGTACCTAATCCCTGCATAGCATCCCGTGCCTGGTTTATCCCCGGAAGAATACTGTCAATATTTGCAGCCGTAATTGTTAAATCATGGTTACCAGGTATATAAGTAACTAATATCTTCCTCTCTTTTATGATACTATTAATTGCATCAAATACGTTTTTGTTGGTCGTCGCAATACGCTTTGCAAAATCAGCCTGATCTTTTCCCTGATAAGTATTTAACGTAGCTGGCACAAACCATTCATCAATTAAATCTCCAGCGATAACAACTTCTTTAACATTTGGGGCAACCTTTATCTGTTGGAGTAATTTTTCAAGAGCTACAAGGTTCTGTTTGCACTCAGCATAAGCAAGATCGGCCCCTAAATGAATATCGCTGATAACAACTATCATATTCCTTTCATTCCCGCCATTGCTAAATGGGTTTAATCCAGTATCTGATGGACCCGGCTTTTCGAATGATGCAAATAGGCTTAAAGATAACATCATAAAAAACACACTTAATAATCTCAAAATAATTCTCATGATTCATTCATTTTAAATTTTTTCCTGCTCGTATTACTTTTCGGAGTAAGCTCCTTTTTTTTTGATTTCTGGTCTTAATTTTTTTCAATTCATAAATACATGCATTGCTACATGAACATTAACCATGCAAAGAAATCTTTCCTGACTTTAGTCAGGAAAGATTTTGAAAGTTTGAATACAAATGAACAAGCCCACAGCAGAGTTTACGCGTAATCTAAATAATAAGCATTTTGCTCACCACAGGCGTTAGAAAATTAATCCCTGAAAGATTAGATTACTTTCCCAATTTATATCCGACAGTAATTGCTAAAACACGGTTTTTGACTTGAAATGTGTCAGTATTAAAAGCCGCAATGTTGGCTAATCCCAATCCATAAGTTATTCCTAATTGATAAGCACTGCGTTCAACTCCTGCACCAAAAATGAGTCCTGCATCCAATCTCTTTAAATCTTTATCATCACCTTCGCCCCATTCAATATCCATATCATCGTTTGTTGTTGCTCCCATTGAGGTCACTTCAGTTTTATTTTTTCCACTTAATCCCATGCCAATGTACGGACCAAAAACACCAAAAACCTGATAATTTCCAACATCAAAAGTTGCCTTAGCAGTTAATGGTATATCAATATACAGCAGGTTGATTTTTGACTTGCTTTCAACCGCTACACCATCTACCGTTACATTCGTGCTTTCATGGAATCCCTTTGTTGAGATAAACAAACCCGGTTCAAAGGAAAATACGCCCGAAATAGGAAATTCAGCAGTAATACCGGCATTAAAGCCAATATTCATTTTGTAATTATCGCTCACCAATTCATCGCTCGATTTCATGAGCATATTGGATAAATTCAATCCTGCTTTTACTCTGAATGATTGAGTAAAACCCTCAGTTGCCATGTTGAGTGCAACCAATAATAAAAAAAGTTTCATTAAATTTTTCATGTTTTATCAAAATTTATTTTTAAATATATCAATTTTCAGTCTTTCTGAAAATCGTTTTCTTTGAGCTCATTGTAACTTTTATATAACTACCTGATAGAGGTACATAAGTATTAATCAAATATTAACAATTCTTCCATTGTTTCATTCTTAAATACAACTGTCCGAATGTTTCGATAAAGAAAGAACCTGAGAACCACCGATGCCTGTGAGATGGATACTAACTGCCAGGTATATTTTAATGCTATATTTGGAAAGAAATATAGTTTTTACCAAGTTCTACAAAGCCGTAGGATATTTCTAATTCAGAACCAATTGAAAACCATGTTTTGTATTATGCCAGAATTGAGGGTTCGATAAAATTACCAAATTCCTTTCTGATGAAGTTGTCCAGATATCAATAAAACCGTTTAGTATAATTTTTTTACTTTTAGAATTCCAAAACCAAATAGAAGAGAATCCGATAAATCTGATTTAAAACCAATCTGTTGAACCAAACTATAACTTCACCAGTTTAGCGGTTTTCAATCCAAATGAACCATTTATGTGTATAAAATAAACCCCAGACTTCAGAAACGTCAGATCCGTCGTTATGGTTTCCTGCGTAAGCTGTGATTCAAGAATCTGTTTCCCGTCCATTGAGTATAGGGTCATTTTGAATTGACCTGGTTCATTCAGTTGGATCGTTACATGGTCAATTACTGGATTTGGGGTCAGCTGTAAAAGGGGTTCATGAATCCCCTCTACAACACCTGTTGCTAAAGAGTTGAGCCGAAGTGTAAGCAAATGATATCCTGATTCACTACTTTCATTGCAGGTGCCTGTTGAGATTATTTTCCCCTGGCGGTCCAGATTTATGCCAAATAAACTTCCGGGAAGTGACTGGTCAAGAAGAAAAATGCCATTGTTGCCAAAATCCGGGTCGGGAAGTCCTGATGGAAGCAAACAGCCAACAACAGGTGTTCTTATGGTGGAATCGGCTAAAAAACGCCCTGAAGCAATGATCTTGCCATCAGTTTGCACAGTTGCCATAGCAAATAAACCCAGTTCTCCGATATAGTGACCCTGATCAGCAAAATTATTGTCGATCGTGCCATCAGCAAGGTATCTGGAAATTGACATGTGTGGATTGATATAGTCAGTAAAAAATACCATACCTGGAATAAGGATTTTGTCATCGGGTTGAATGGTAAAGGCATAACTTAAATGTCCAATACCCAATGAATCGATAGTAAGACCATCATTGCCAAAAGAGGCATCAAGAATACCATCAGGAGAAAAGCGCATCATCGTGAATTTGGGACGATTACCCGGGAAGGTTCTGTACCCACCCAAAACAATCTTGCCATCTGATTGCAGGCAGGCAATTCCTCTGGCAAAACCGGCACCATCCGGGGTTACATATATGGTAATTCCATCTGAGCCAAATGCAGGATCCAGTGTTCCATTGGTCTGATACCTAACCATGATAAACTCTACTACATTGGTATTGGTATTTTTAACCATACCTGATACCAATAGCATGCCTCCTGGTAATACTCTCACACAATGGGCTAATTCAGTAGAGCCATAAAAGATTGTCTCCACTTTTCCTTCGGTTCCAAAAGTTGGATCATAAGAACCATTCGGGTTCAGGCGAATCACTGTCCACACATACAGCCCTCCTTCGGTGACTCCATAACCAGCACCAACGATCTTGCCATCAGGCTGCAAAGCAAGAGACTCTATGCTCGCGCCAAAGTTGTAATTAAGCTCCTGAATTCCATTTCTGCCAAAACTCAGGTCAGGTGTGCCGTCCTCATTGTACCTGTATATTTTTGCTTTTATGGTGGGCACATAAATCATAGCACTGACCAGGATTTTCCCATCAGTCTGGGTCAAAATAGCCCTGCCTTGCATGTTTTTTTGTGGCAAAATGAGAGAATCTGTTACATAGCCCTTTACATTGAACGAAAGATCAAGCGTCCCTGGTTGAGATTTGCATGGTGTTGCCGATGCAACTAAAATGATGATCAACAAGCTCATGAAAGAAATAATCTTTTTCATTTTTTTGGCGTTTATCAAAGGGTGAAAATAAAGTTCATCTGATTCAAAATCATGGCATCGGAATTCCATCGTACCATTTATTCCAGATGGTTTCGAATTTGCCATTTGCTTTCATGGCATCGAGATTGTTTTGCCATTCGGCAACAATGCTGGGAGAAGTGTTGAGAGAGAATGCGATATAGTCTTTATAAGTAGTTACCTCAAGCTGTTTGGTAATGTCGGTCTGTGGTGTGCCACTATTATCACACAGCCATTTTACCCCCACATCAAACAGTAACAAGGCTTCTGTTTCACCGCTCATCAGTTGATTAAAAGCTTCCTCGGGAGTGTTGGCGGATGCTATAATATTCTGAAACCCATTTTGTATGAGAAAATCGTGGCTGAACCAACCCTTAGGTGTTGCAACAGATCCTAAGGCTTTGGCTTGATCGAGTGTTAGAATTTGAATGCCCGATGCAGTTGTTGTGAAAAACCGGAGATTTGTTGTTGAAATTGGACCAACCCATTGGAAAAGGTCTTCGCGCTCTGGTGTACGGGAAGTAGTAAAAAGAGCGTAGTTGGGCATGAATTGCAACAATTCATAACCTGCTGCCCAGTTCGTAATGGAAATTGGCTCTATGTAACTGTTTTGCGATTGAATTTCATTTACAATTTCAACAGCAGACCCATCAAAGGTAACCGTTGAACCTACCATTGACGAAATGTAATTGTAAGGCGGATTTTCTTCCATAATTAATTGGACCAATCCGGGCACCATATATGGTTTGGCAAAAGGCATGTATTTGCGATAGATGTCGAAGAATTCGGTTCCATTGGTTTTCATTGCATCAATCGCCTGCTGGCATTTGCTTACTACCTTGTCATCTACATCCTGGGAGAAGGCAATGAAATAGAATGCAGTATAGTAGGCACAGACAGGGATTAATTGGTCATTAATGAAATCTTCCGGTTTATAGGCCGCGCTCATCTGGGTCATATCACTGGCGATTGCCTTTACCTGATTGTTTTTAAGGGCGGCAAATACCTCGTCATAGGTATTGCAGTAATACAGATTAGTAAACCCCTCTTTTTCTAAAGTGGTTGTTTCATTCCAACCTCTTACTACAGCTATCGACTCAATAGATTTGCATGCTTCAATGTTTAAATAAGCGCCAATTCCTGAGCTGGCCTTAGCCAAAATAACGTAATTGCTTTTACTTGTTGGTCCTGCCCATTTGAATTGATCCTGGCGTTCTTTGGTGTAGGCAACGGTTAACAATGCCCTGTGCGTCCCTGTGAGAGTTGCCTGAAAAGCCTCATCCCAAGAATTATCGATGCTGAACGCAACCGGAATCCCGGCATCTTGCATGGCCTTCGCAGCAACATCTGCATCAATGCCAACAATCTTTCCATCCAACTGGAAAATATTAGGCTTAATATCAATTCCTGATATCGTTATCGGAGTTGTATCAACAGTCTGGTCTTTTTTACATGCGTCGAAGAGTAATACCAGCGCGATGGAAATTAAAAAAAACATTCTTCTTTTCATAACATTAATATTTTAGGTTTAAAAAATCAGGTTATTTGTGTATTAAAAGTTTACAGATTATGGCATCGGAATTCCATCGTACCATTTATTCCAGATGGTTTCGAATGTGCCGTCTGCTTTCATAGCATCGAGATTATTTTGCCATTCTTGCACAGTACTTGCTGGTGTGTTGAGCGAAAATGCAATATAGCCATTCATATTCAATGCTTCCATATGTTGTGTTAGCTCACTCATGGCCACCCCATTGATATCAGCCAGCCATTTTACATCCACATCAGTCAAAAGAAGTGCATCAACCTCACCGTTAATAAGTTGTTCAAACGCTTGCTGAGAGGTGATGGCGGTAGCCACGATATTGTTAAAGTTATTGTTTATTAGAAAATCGTGGGTAAACCAGCCTTTTGGAGTGGCAATAGATTGGAGTGCTTTCGCCTGTTCGAGTGTTTCAATGTTGAAACCCGCATTTGAGCGCGTATAAAAAAATGTTCTGTTTGAAGATATAGGACCAACCCATTGAAACATTGCTTCGCGTTCGGGTGTGCGGGCGGTGGTAAATACCGCACTGTTCGGTAAGTACTGTGGTGGAGTGTAGGCATCCTCCCAGGTACTCAGATTAATTTTATTTACATAACCGGTTCTGGCCTGAATTTCATTCACCATTTCTACTGAAGAGCCTTCCACTCTGCGGGTAGTATCATGGCCAGTTCCATAACTATAGGGAGGCGCCGTTTCGGTGAAAAGTTGAATGGTACCGGGCATATAATCTGTTGGCATCAAAGGTAAATATTGCTTCACGATTGAAGCAGTACTTTGATTTTTAATCAAAGTTTCGATCGCATTCTGAACGCTGTTAACAACTGCATCGCTTACATCTTTCGAAAAGGCAATGTAGTAATAAACAGTACGATATCGAGTTACAACATGAACGTTGGGTACATAATATCCTGGAGGAAGAGACGACGTTAAATGGTAAAAATCACTTGCTATAAATTGTATTTCCTCATTCATAAGTGCGTCCAATGCTTCCTTGTAAGTATCGTAATAAACCAGATTATTAAAACCCAGGTTTTCAAGGGTCGTTGTCTCCATCCAGTCCTTTACAACAGCAATGGGTGGAAGATTTTTACACTCTTCAATGGGCAGGGGAAATACATATCCCGAGTTCCCATGTTCAAATATACCATACATTCCCTGGCTTGTAGGGCCTGCCCATTTGAAAAGATCTTTGCGCTCGGCCGAATATCCGACCGTCAATAGTGCCCTGTTAGGACCGTTTAGTGTGGCATTGTAGGCATCTTGCCATAAATCTGCCATACTCAGTTTCAGACTAACACCTGCATTTTGCATGGCAGCAGCAGCAATGTCGGCATCGATCCCGACAACTGCGCCATTATCAAGAAAGACGTTTGGGGTAAACTCAATGCCGGCAACCTCTATTGTCGTATCATCGTTATTGTCTTTTTTACAGCTACTTATGGTCATAAAAATTGCCATAATGATGAAGGAAACGGAAATGAGAATTAGTTTTGTTTTCATATATAGATATTTTAAATTGTATGTTTACATCTTTTACTCAGCCTGACAATCTCAAACTGTCTTTAAGTGCGAGGTTTTTTCTGCATTCATCCGGAAATTATCTCTGAATCATTGATTATCTTTACTTTCATGACTTTACACTAATACCTTAACAAATTTAGATTTGATTTTTTGAAAAATATGTAGGATTAATCCGATTCTCTTGTAGGAATAATACTACAACGAAGTTGTAAAGCACAGCCAGAGTATTGCCAAAATATGGCATCTCAACAATGATCGGTTGCAGATCGTATTCTTTTCTCGGAGAATTGACAATAGTAGATGTTTTACCAATTTCGAATCTGGTGTTGAACAATACCAAACCAGGTTTCCGGTCTATATTACATCTGTCAATCATTTCGTTTAGCGGTTTGCAATAGATAAGTTTCATTATTTCTTTTATACGCAATGATGATATAAGTACCTCATTCACAGTGATAATTTTATCTGCAAAAAGAGTTGAAAATTCAGGTGAAGCCGGGTAATTCATGCTATTTTGAACAATATTTTCAAAGATATAACATGGAAACCTGAATTAAAATCATAATGAAACTAAAAAACCTTTACATTTCCTTTAGCACAAGATCTATTAGTCAATATATCAAATAGTTAAACATATGTTTTTTAGGGATGAAATGCATGAATCCGGGATTATTAAACCAGTATTTTGCAATATTCATGCAATGAAATTAAGTTTAATAAAATGAAAAGTGACAATTTGAAAACCTTTAGTTTTGTTTTATAATTTTCATATCTTACAGTATATCTGTATGTTACTTTATAGTAACAAGGAATTTGATTCCCCTGTTTTAAAACAGAAGAAAAGTGACAACTGAAGGGAAATTGTGGTGAACTAATGCCACAAAAACCCCTGACTGGCATCAGATTAGAAAAGAAGAAGAAATTGCCTAAAATTTATCCTTCGGCATTATTTAGTGAATGATGCCCTCATTCTTCGTTAAAATCTTCGTCAAAAGCGCTCTTATTAATGTCAATTTCGCTTCGTCTGAGGACTTAATTCTTTAAAAAACAACTCAAAAATAAAATCCAGACAGTTTTTTAAAAAATAAGTTCGTTTACTGAATAAAAATTTAAACAGACCCAGTAAAGGATTACTCTTAAGCAGGAAGTGGGCATTAATGCGGCCATGAAAATTGCTGCTGATTCGCTTAACTCAAAAGAGTACTCTGCTCATGAGATCATTCTGCAAATTACAAATCTGCCAAAAAATTGCCGGTTGAACCTAAAACAGACTTTAAGGGCTTTGATGCTGCATGTGCAGATCAGGGACTGTTCATTGATGTTAATCCTTAAGCGAAAACGCTCCTTTGTCATTCGTGCCAAACCACTTTTTATCATCATTGTCGATGCTGATACACCAGACTGTATAATCGGTGTATCCATATTCTGGTGAATACGTGCTCCAATATTGTTCGTTAAAGCTTGAGACACCGTAGCCATTGGTACTAATCCATTTAACTCCATTATTGTCGATGGCGATATCGGTAATATTGTTGGATAACATGCCTGTATTGTAAGTGTTATAGGTGGTCCATTCATGGTCGTCAAATTTTGAAACACCCAATGTGCTGGTGCCAAACCATTTAATTCCCTGTTTGTCAACCGCTATCGCTGTCACAGTATTTTCATTGATGCCGCTGTTCGATCTGTTATAAACTACCCAATCCGTACCATCAAATTTCGCGATACCTCCATCCCAGGTTCCAACCCAGACATTGTTTTCATAATCAACAGTGATGGCAATAATGAAGTCAGAACCCAGCCCATTGGATGAATTGTATGATGTCCAGTTGGTTCCATCAAATTTCGATAAACCATGAGAGGTGCCGAACCACTTATTACCCACCGAATCAATAGCAATGGCTGTAACCTGATCGCTGACCAGTCCACTGCCTGATGAAGTGTAGTTTGTCCAGGCTGTCCCGTCAAATTTGCTTACTCCGCTTCCGATAGTAGCCTGTCCATATCCAATCCATTTGTTTCCTTCATGGTCAATTTCAACCGTTGTTACATGGTCATAAACCAGCCCACTGTTTGATGTCGAATACGTTGTCCAGTTTGTGCCGTCAAAGTGCGATAACCCACCTGAGCCCTCACCATCTGAGGAATAGGCGGAAACTGCAAACCATTTTTCTCCTGCAGCATCAATGGCAATGTCACTTACACAGTTATTCAGAAGTCCATTCGATTTATTATAGGTTTTCCATACCTGGGGTATAATTGTGCCTGGTTTATCCGGCTCTTTTTTGCATGAGCAGAGGCAAAATAATCCCAGGAAAAGTATGCAAATCAGCATCTTTGTTTTCATATTGTCTTTTTGATACATGGGTCAATTTTTACCGTTCGTGCATGCTTTTCATGTGTATGCACAAAATTAAGGTTATTTAGGTTACCTATCTTATTAATGAATTTCAGCTACATATTCAGTAATGAACTATTGAGAAAGGACAATTGACAAGAATTTAAATATCAGTCTTAGTGAAATTTACAAAATTTCAAAGTCGACAATCATTGCTTTCCTTAATCATAAGATTTCAATGGAACGAAATGATATTCAACGATATGCAATTCAGAAATCATTTTTAATATTCCGAACATTTTTTATTTCCAATTATATTGCTTCAATATTCCTCTTAGGAGCTTTTATTTTCCTTCAATAAATTAAATATAGAAAACATAATTCCTGAAAAAGTTTATCAGCACGCGTAATGGAATTAAGACAATATTGACCGTAAAAACAACAAACATCACGATTACCGACATCAGACAACCTCCATATTCTGTTTCTTTCGTGGTGGTTCCATCACTCCATTTCACATTCCAGGTTCGGTCCATGTCCTGCAGATTGCTGGCAAAATTCATGAAGCCGGAATTGACTGATCCTGCAAATTTCTTTTTTTCGGCCAGCCAGACTGGCGTCATGCCCGCAATAAAATAAAGAAGCCCGAAGGACCAATAAATGGATGCTCCAATAAATGCCTTTGACACATCATTGCTTCTGTATATCAAATAGAAAATGATAGCACCGATAATTCCCACAAAAATCAATAAGCGTTTGGAACCCTGGAATATACGCTTTTCATTATCATTGATCACGGCTCCCAACTCGTTAATTCTATCGACCAGAACTTTTTCGCTCGGACCCATCGCGATGGCCTGATTGATCCATTTGATCGAATTTCTGACTTGTCTGGATGAGGTCGGCTTTCTGAATTCTTCACTGCCTTCCGCTTTCACCACAGACCAGGCATTGAATGCGTTTTCGAGATACTCATAAGCCAGCTCGTTTCTTTTTTCAACCGAACTGTTTATATTCTCGCTGCTTCCGGGCGCAGCCACCATACCGAGTTGTCGGGTTCTGTTGACAAGCATATCATTATCGGAGATAGGTTTGAAACGTTTGGGTCGTAACAGACTGATTATCATAATAAAAAGTATTATTATCAGTCCTGATGCAATGCCTCCTAAAATCCTTTTCTGATTCATGGTCAATTCTTTTATAGAGTTAACCGGGCGTTTTTTTTGAACGACTTTCACATAATCAGCCGAAACAAAACCAGTTTTTCCCTGATATTGGATTTTTATCCATTTAGGACCGGCTTCGATCACTTCGAGGAATTCACCTGCGTCGAGTTGTCCAAGTGTTTTTGAATTGGCATTGGCTGATACCCTCACATTGAGCTTGCTTTGGACGATGTAATAGCTTGTCAGACTGTCGTTTTGCGCATTTTCTGACTGTGTTTGAATACTTGTCTGATTTTGTTGCTCCTGCGCTTTGGCATTCATATTAAAGCGTGTAATGAGCAACAAAATGAGGCTTAAAACAATTGCAATTCGTTTCATTATATTTTGAGTTAAAGAAGTTTCATCCATTAATCAAAACAATAGATAAGATAAATTATCGTTCAGGTTTTGTTTAGTTAAACCCAATAGGACGGCGATCACCCGAAGAATTTTTCTTTTTAAAATCTTTTGACAATTCAATAATCACTTTTTCCACATCTGGTTTCGTAATTGAAATCAGGTCATTATCGGTGATGGATTCGATATCCATAATCCCGACGCGGTCGCTCTGAGCCTGCATGATTTTATCGAGTGTAGTGCGGGCAAAGCGTGCATTTCCGAATGTCCGGTCCTTGTTTGCATATGCCAGATCGAAGAAGTCTTTTAAAATGACCTCACATTCGGGTTCCATATTAAACTTTTTCGACTTGATTGAACGTCTTACTATCTCCAGCAGATCGTCGCCATTGTAATCCTTAAAATAGAAATACCGTGTAAATCGAGATTTTAGTCCTGCGTTCGATTCAATGAATTTCTGCATTTCCTCGGTATAGCCCCCAACAATCACAATGAGTCGAGAACGATAATCCTCCATCCGTTTCAGCAGGGTGTCGATGGCATCCTGTCCGAAAACATCGTCGGCACTTTGTTTGAGTGTATAGGCTTCATCGATAAATAATATCCCGTCGAGGGCACTTTCGACCACCTTGTCCGTTTTTATGGATGTAGCACCCCAAACATCGCCAACCAGCGCAGCCCGGTCAACTTCAACCACATGACCCTTGCTCAGAACACCCAACGAACGGAAAATTTTCCCCATTAAACGGGCAATAGTTGTTTTTCCCGTACCCGGAGGGCCATAATAAACCATATGGTACGAAACCTGTGTGGTGGCCATTCCCTTTTCCTGACGCATTTTCTCAATCCGGATAAACTTTGAAAGTGAATCAATATCTCCGCGGATATTATCAATGCCAACAAGTTCGTTCAGTTCACGCATAATTTCATCCTGCGAAGTTTCACCGCTTTCAACAAAAACCCCTTTCACACTGTTTTCAATATCAGGAAGTGTAATGGTGCGGAGAACATCCTTTGTTTCTGTCGGGGAGAGATGGGAAGTATCAACGTCGTCCATGCGGGTGGATTGAATCTGCGATACTTTCAGGAAGAAATTGCGGACATCCCGGCCATTTCCAAATGATTTGTCGCGCGTTTTATAGAGAAACTCGAAGTAGCGCAGCAATTTCTCTTCGGCATCAGGCCGGATTATATATTCTCGGGCTTCATGTTTGAACAGTTGCAGCATCTCAGATGCAGTAAAGTCCTTAAAAGTGAAATACCTTGTGAACCGAGATTTTAGACCTGTATTTGAATCAACAAACGATTTCATTTCGGGCTCGTAACCCGCTGCGATTACCACAATACGGCTGCGATAATCTTCCATTCGTTTTAGCAGGGTGTCGATGGCATCCTGTCCAAAAACGTCTTCGTCAGACTGTTTCAGGGTGTACGCTTCATCGATAAAAAGAATACCATCGAGGGCTTCTTCTATCAATTTCGAGGTTTTTGGTCCGGTTGTTCCCCATGCGTCTCCAACCATCGACGAACGGTCAACCTCCACTACGTGGCCTTTCGATAAAATTCCCATCGCTTTGAAAATGGAACCCATCATTCGGGCGATCGTTGTTTTCCCTGTGCCGGGAGGTCCATAAAAAACCGTATGCAAGGTTAGCGGTGTGCCGGATATACCCACTTCCTGCTTGCGTTTTTCAACGCGCAGAAATTTGATCAGTGTCTGAATATCATCCTTGATATTGGTCATGCCTACCATTTTATCAAGATCGGCAAGCACACTCTCAAGCGAGGCATTCAGCGGTATCTGGGTCTTTTTGATGGAAGGCATTTCGCTGCCTGACGATGCTGTAGATGTATTTTCAGATATGTTTTTAAGTTCTTCTTTGGCCAGTTTCAGATTCTCGTGGTAATCTTCATTATCCGGATTGATGGCGATGGCTTTTTCATAGAAGGGAATAGCATCCTTAAACTGGTCATTCACAAAGTAAATATTTCCGGCAACATTCAGAAAATCATCGTCTTCCCAGTCGATGGTTTTAATCATCTTCAGATAGTCGAGGGCCTGATCATAATCTTCAATATTGAAGTAAAACCTGACAACATTGGGCAGAATATTGGGAACGGTATGGCCCGGATCGGCTTCAAGTGCCATCTTATAGTATTTCAGGGTGTTATCATTGTCGTCAAGCCATGAATAAGCAATCCCGATCGAACATAATATTTCAGGATCGTTCGGATAAAATTCCAGCGCTTTCTGGTAATATTCGATCGATTTTTCGTATTCTTCTTCATTCAAAAAGTCTGCTGCCTGTGTTTTGAGTTCTTCGCCTTCGTCGGGGCTTTCCGCGTTTTCAGCGGCTTCTTCCAAACTTTCCTGTGCCAGTTTAAGACTCTTTTTATAGAGTTTTTCTTTGCTGTCGAGTTGGGTGGCTTTTTCAAAATAGAAAATCGCCTGTGAATAATCGTCGTCGTTGAAAAAGGCCAGTCCGATATAATTGTAGATGGCAGCATTTTCGGTTTTTATTTTTTTAACCCGTGGAATCAGGGCGATTATTTCCTCATTGTTTTCGTTTTCGGAATAAATTCCAAGCAGATTCTCAAGGATTTCAGAGCCTAAATCATTGTCATCACTGCAATCAAGTGCTTTTTTATAATAGGCCATGGCCTGATCAGATTTATCGAGCCAAGAATAGGTAATTCCGATAAGATGCAGTACCGAAGCGCTTTCGGGATGCAGTTTCAGGGCTTTCTTATAAGCATCGAGGGCTTTTTTATAGTCTTCTTCTTCAAAAAAAGCATCACCTTCATCTACGAATTCCTGTGCCTCATCGCTGAGGTCGCTGCTTTCTGTTTCTTCTTCTTTGTCTTCTTCATCCTCAATTGGTTCAGGGATAACTGCCTGTTTCACCCTGCCACTAAACTGTTCATAATTCTGGCGGTAAACCGGTTCGTTTGGATTGAGACTTGCCGCTTTTCCAAAGGATTCGGCTGCCCGGATTTTGTTACCAAGATTTCGGTAGCAGTTCCCCATATTGTTGTGCGAGTAGGCCGTCCAGGGATTATCGGTGGACAAATCGAGGGCTTTCTGAAAGTATTCGAGGGCTTTTTCAAACTGTTGTTTTTCGAAATAAGCCATTCCGGTTTTATTCAGTTCTTCAACGGTTTCTTTTGGCTTGGAAAAGAGGTTTTTCAACATAAAAATTCCATTTACGTATGAGCTATAAAATTAAGAATTTTTAAAATAGTCCAGCATTTATTTTAATCTTAAATTAAGTTCATGATTCGTTAAATGATATTGAATATGTTTTAAAAGTTAAGTTTTAATCTGATCAAAAGGAAATGGATTTTTGCTGCACGAGTTGAAATTGAGAACAAATTCAATATTAAATGACCATCAAGTAAATTGTAAGACACAGATTATCAGCACCAAATTGGGTTGCTCAATTAATTCAAACATTTTTCTAAAATTGTCTTATTAAAACTTTTTATATCTTCCAGTGTAAGAATTTCACCATGTCCACTGATAATAGTTTCAATGTCAGGAATTCTTTTTTCAATCCATTTAACTGCTCTAATCCACTTTTCTTTATGTTCTAATTGAGAGTTATCAATATTTGGTCTTCCGTATTTGAAAACCAAATCTCCTGTAAAGAGAATTTTTAATTCTGGTATAAAAATTAATATATCACTGTTTGAATGGCAATTACCAAAGTAGATCATTTCAAGTTTCATTTCTCCTAACTCAATTTGCAGACTATCTTCAAAAGTAAGAGTAGGTTGCAGAATTTCACTATTATTATGAGCATCCTTTAATGCATTTACATAGCGCATTTTTTGTGTAAAAGATTCAACCCACTGCACCGTTCCCAATTCAGATCTCTGTAATTGTAATTCGTATTCATTCACAATCTTTGAAATACTATTTATTACTTTTGTTGTATCTTTCCATTGTTTCAGAATTTCATTTATGCCACTTTTATATCCTGTAATTTCGGCTTCTTTAAAAACACTGTTACCTCCATAATGATCAGGATGGTAGTGGGTATTAATTAAATACCTGAAATTATTAGATTGAAACTCTTTTTCAATTATTTTCCTGTATTTTGAAGTTAATTTTGTAGAAATTCCTGCGTCTATCACAACAATTCCATCATGCGTATTTATTGCAGTTACTGCATCTGAACCAAAGGTTATCAAAATGGCATTATTTCTAATATTGCCAACGCTTATTAAGGTATCAATTGCATTATCTTCATAACTTATTGTATTTTGCCTGTTTTGGCAGCTTAATAAAAATGTCATAATAAGAAGATATACCGATAATGAAAATTTTTGGAAATTCACAGGGTAATTATTTTTTTATTTAATATTCTTAGTACATGACAAAAATTACAAT
>CAJBPB010000235.1 GCA_903957365.1 uncultured Bacteroidota bacterium | reverse complement strand
TTTCTTCGTTATTCTCGATCTTTAAATCAGTCATGTACCTCAGTACACTCCTGATTTTCAGCTCATCGAAACCTCGAACCCGAATATTCTGAATCAAACTCCCGACTTTATAGACTAACTAATTAAACTATAAATTACCGGTCATATTTCTAATTCTTTCACCATGATACCATTACGTCTTGTACAATCAATTGAAACTGCACTGACTGAAGTAACAGCGAAATCTGATCGCATCCGATCCTGTGTGAGTATCGGCGGAGGTTCAATCAATAATGCCTGCAAGGTTGAATGGGCGAATGAATTTTACTTTCTTAAATGGAATTCTGCATCTAAATATCCAAATATATTTGACTATGAATCCCATGGTCTCAAACAACTTCTGGCCACAAATTCTATAGGAATACCAGAGGTATTGAAAGTTGGCAAAAACGAAACGGATGCTTTCATTTTAATGGAATATATTGGCCAATCAGCGTCGGACAAAACATTTTGGGAAGCATTTGGCAAGCAATTGTCTGACTTACATCGTAATACTACGAATTATTTTGGTAATGATCAGGATAATTATATTGGTTCCCTGTCGCAATCAAACACAAAACATGACCGGTGGTCTGCTTTTTTTGTTTCTGAACGCTTGCAACCGTTGGTGAAAATGGCACGTGACAATCAACGTATTTCACAACAACACGCGATCCGGTTCGACAAACTATTTGAGAAAATTGAAACCCTTTTTCCTCCCGAAAAGCCTTCTTTACTTCATGGTGATTTGTGGAGTGGAAATTTTTTGTGTAATACAAAAGGTCTTCCGGTTCTGATTGATCCGGCTGTTTACTTTGGTCACCGTGAAATGGATATTGCCATGACAAAATTGTTTGGCGGCTTCGGTGCAGTGTTTTATGAATCCTATAACCGACATTTCTTAATGGAAAAAGGCTGGGAGAAACGTGTTGAACTTTGTAATCTTTATCCCTTATTGGTGCATCTTAATTTGTTTGGAAGTTCGTATCTGTATGATATTGAGCGAACATTGGGGTATTATGTGTAACCTTGATTTTATAAAATTAATTTTAGAAAAACATCCATTTGAAACAATCATAGCTGCAAAATATAAGTAAATCAGCCTCTTAAGTCCGCATTTATCATTTTGCCTCCAACTTCGTGTCCCCGTACTTTTTCGATAAAAAAGATATTTCCCCTTTAAAACAAACCTAATTCTCTGTATTTTTGCGCCTTGCTTTTAAAAGCATTCACTGCCTCATTTTAATTAGAAAAAATATGTCTAACACGACTGAAGATGTTGCCGGAGCTGAAAAACGTTCGCTCAATTTTATCGAAACCATTATCGAAGAAGATATTCAAAACAAGAAGAACGATGCACGTGTTCATACCCGATTTCCTCCAGAGCCAAATGGTTATCTGCATATTGGTCATGCGAAATCCATCTGTCTGAATTTCGGGCTTGCCGAAAAATATAACGGTAAATGTAACCTGCGTTTCGATGATACCAATCCCGAAAAAGAAGAAACAGAATATGTTGATTCTATCATGGAAGATGTAAGATGGCTTGGTTTTCAATGGGATAAAGAACCTTATTATGCGTCTGACTATTTCGATCAGTTGTATGCCTGGGCGGTAAAACTGATTCGTGACGGCAAAGCGTATGTGGATGATCAGCCACAGGAAACCATCAGTCAGCAGCGTGGAACACCAACACGTCCCGGTATGGAAAGTCCGTTTCGAAACCGTACAGTTGAAGAAAATCTTGATTTATTTGAGCGTATGAAAGCGGGTGAATTTCCAAATGGTTCACGCGTGTTACGGGCTAAAATAGACATGACCTCTCCCAATATGCATATGCGCGATCCGGTTATGTACCGTATTCTGATTGCGGAACACCATCGCACAGGCGACAAATGGAAGATTTATCCTATGTATGATTACGCCCATGGTCAGAGTGATTACCTTGAAGGTATTACCCATTCGTTGTGCACACTCGAGTTTGAAGTACATCGTCCGCTCTATGACTGGTGTCTGGATCAGATCATCGAAACAAATTATCGTCCGCGACAGATCGAATTTGCGCGGTTAAACCTGAGTTATACCGTCATGAGCAAACGCAAACTTCTCGAACTGGTTAAAGGGAATTATGTGAATGGCTGGGACGATCCGCGTATGCCGACAATCGCCGGATTGCGCCGACGTGGTTTTACACCCGCTTCTATCCGCGCTTTTGCTGATCGCATCGGTGTTGCCAAGCGCGACAACGTAATTGATGTTGGATTACTTGAATTTATTGTACGTGAAGACCTGAATAAAATCACACCACGGATGATGGCAGTCGTTGATCCGGTTCGTTTGGTTATCAACAATTATCCCGAAAATCAAACCGAAGAAGTAGAATTGGTTAATAATCCGGAAGATCCTGAAAGTGGATCGCGTTCTTTACTTTTCGGAAGAGAGCTTTTTATTGAGCGTGACGATTTTATGGTTGATCCACCAAAAAAATATTTTCGTCTGGGACCTGGACGTGAAGTGCGTTTGAAAGGCGCGTATGTTATCAAATGTGAAAACTTTGATCTGGATGAAACCGGAAACGTTTCAACCATTTATTGCACATATGATCCTGATACAAAAAGTGGTACCGGCATTCACCAGCCCAAGATAAAAGGAACACTTCACTGGCTTGAGGCCAGCAGCGCTGTCAATGCCGAGGTTCGTCTGTACGACAGGTTGTTTGTAGATGAAGATCCGGCTGGTCATGCTGACAAAGATCCGATTGAATTTTTAAATCCTGATTCCTTAAAAATCGTAACTAACTGCAAGATTGAACCCGCTCTTGCACAGTCTAAGATTGGCGAAAAATTTCAGTTTCAACGCATTGGTTATTTCTGTGTGGATAATGATTCGAGGCCGGAGCATCCTGTATTCAACAGAATTGTATCGTTAAAAGACAATTGGACAAAATCGAATCAGGAATAAAAAAACACACCTGATATAAAGTTGCAGGAATTGAAAAACGATTTATCAAACATAAATGAAGGCATGGAAGTCAGTTTAATCAGCCTTATTGCACATAAATTGGCTTGTTTAATTAATCCAAATGTTTACCTTTGCAGCTGAGAATGCCCGATAGTGTAATTGGCAACACGTCTGACTCTGAATCAGAAGAGTTTAGGTTCGACCCCTAATCGGGCAACAAATTGACCCTGAAAACCAAGTTAAATCATTGTTTTCAGGGTTTTACTTTTAACCGGGTAAAGAATAATGTTTTTGTACCACCATATATTAAAAAAAATGCTGGTAAATCTGAAGACTGTTCCTT
>CAJBPB010000234.1 GCA_903957365.1 uncultured Bacteroidota bacterium | reverse complement strand
TGATTATTAGATGCTTATTAAATAACTCCTAAGATTCCCTTTCAACTTCTTTACTTTCAGCAATTGATTATTGATCACTGCCAGAATACCATGTTTATCTTTTTCCATGATAAACGATTCCAACAGAATAGAAAATCCGGCCACCATCTTCAGTATTTGTCCAATAATCTGCTCTGCCGTAAATACCAATTGACGGATTAAAATAAAAAGGAAGTGTTGCACCAAAAACAAACGATTCATAACGCTTTTCTTCCGTAGTGATATCTGTATTCGTAAAGATCCGCACACCATAACCACCATGCAGTACAAAATTTCCTAACAATTGTGTATTAACAGCAAGCTGACCTGAGAAAGCAAAGCCACTGTAATTAACATAAGGGAGTTGAATCAAAGGCTCAGCTCCAAGATATGATAAATATATCCCTACCTTACGGATAATCATAAGATCAACACCCTGGGCTCCTTCACCCCATTGCCAGCCCAGACCAACAAAACCCTGCGGAATGAGATTCATGCGCACTCTATCTGGAGAATCGCTCACACGGATGGTTCTGTACTTTTTAATGAACCCGTATTTTTCGAGTTTCAGATGGTATATCCCAGGTTTCAATTCAATTGTTTTTGGTGCGATACCGGAATCTTTATCATCCACAAAAATTGTTGCACCGCTGACATTACATTCAATACTCACTTTAGCCAAATCGCTGACATCATATAAAAAATTCGTCTGCCCCCCAGGTTTCAAATCAACAGACTGCTCAACCACTTTGACACCCCGCATTATCTTTAATTCATATTCGCCAAAATTCATTGACTTTTTCAGAGGAGTTTTACCAATATCAACACCATTCGCAAAAACCTGGGCCCCCTGAGGTTTGCTGTTTATTTCAATTTCAATCCCGGAAGGAAGGTCTTCTCTGATATTTGTTACTTGATTTTCTGCAATTTGAATACTCTTTTCAAATGTACCAAATCCATTTTTCGTAAGAATGAGGTTGTAATCACCAATTAACAGATTATTTACCGTAGCAGGTGTTGTTCCATAGTTTTTGCCATTCAGTGTAATGGCCGCATTATACGGTGTACTTACAATCTTCAAACTTCCAACGCGTGGCTTTGGGTTCAGTGTGACGTTCAACGGTTGCCCGATTACTACTTTTTGTTTTTGGATCGCTGTTTCATGTTTTTCCAATGTTGCCTCAAAAGTATATATCCCAGGATTCAATCTGCCCTGCCAGGTACCAGAACCTCTAAGCTCTCCATTTACAAATATTTCAGCTTCCGGATCAGTCGTAATTGTCACACCCGCAAACAATGGATTCATTTTGATACTATGTGACTGTGTCTCACCTGCAAGTATAGTATAATGTTGATTTGAGGTCTCATACATGCCCAATGTTAATGTTATATAGTGATCACCAGCCGGTATGAACTCAATGGTGCAAGGAGTTACTTTTCCTGTCGCCTGTCCATCAAGACTCACCAAAGCACCACTTTCCGGATCTGTTGAAACAGAGATTGCTCCAAAAGTCGCTTTAGCCATTAAAACAATTTTCAAATTCGCATCTGGTTTAACAGAAACCACCTGTTCGGAAATCTGATACTGTTTTTTTACAGCACTGATGATTTTATCTCCGCAAAGCACCTGATCCATGACACAAGGTGTTGTTTTATTTACCGACATACCATCCATGAATATATCAGCATTCACTTCAGGCTCAGTTACAATTTGAATTGTACCATAATTTGCCTTCAGTTTCAGATCGATAATCTGTTTTGAAGAATCCGCAAACAACTCAACCATACCCGCATCATTGAGGAATAGCTCTTTTTGTACACGCCAGGAATGTTTACCAACCGGTAATTCATTCTGGTAAGGAGTTTTACCCGCAGCCTGATCATCGATATAAACATCAGCACCGGGTGGAACCGTATTGATAATCAACCATTGTGATTGAATTTCGTTCTCAAGTATGGTGGTAATCACTTTTCCCGTGGTAAGCACCAACTCATAACAGGTTCCCTCGTTAATGAAATCAGTAAAGTAGTAATCCCTTAAAACCCCTAATTTATCATGAAAGATACTGATCCGTTTTGCTCCATGAGGTACATACACCCATACCTCACCCGTTTTCACTTCAGTCTTCGGAATCCCAAGTGACCCTATATCAAAAGTAAAACCCTTTTCATTGGTAACTACTTTGACAATCGCGCATACATCACCATTTTGATCAAGTACGGGATAGTTCTGACGGGCATCCATATCATTTGGCAAAGTTCGAAAAGACTTCACACTTATCTGCTGTGCCTGCATACCAATAAACATCAGAATGATTGTGGTTAACAATAGGAATTTCTTACTGGCCATAGGGGTAAGATTGATTTATTTCTTGCTAAGATACAAATTGTTTTGAATGAGAATTTCTATTTTTTTTTTAAGAAATCTTAATTGGTTTGGAGTTGGTCGGGAGGCAGTTAACAGAAAAATTCTTTTTCGTATAAAGAGGGGGTCAGCATGTTCCGGAATAGCCAACTTAAGACTTGTTTTAAGAACTAAACCACGCGAAAGGATTACGTGCGGTGAAATGGTTTTCGCGGTAGCAAGGAAGCGAGTTAAGCGACTTGAGCGAGTTAAGCGAATTATGCGAGTTAAGCGAATGAATGTTATATATGTCTATCAGACGCTTTGGGTAGTTGCAAATACCGAACGGAGGAAAGGATTACCTGTGGTGAAACTGTTCGCGCGGCAGGAGGGAACGCGGGGGTGTAAGGCACTGATTGCAAATCACAAGTGTTCGAAACCTTGATTTATCAACAATTCAATGTTTGTAAGATAATGAATTGCAATAGTTTATAATAATATTCATTCAGCATTTTTGCTTTATGAATGCAAAACAAATCATCAATTACATCCCAATTGAGCTTTTACAAGAACTCTGTTTGAAATATGCGATTGATCATCAGGTTAAGAAATTAGATGGGGTATCAATGTTTCAGTTGTTATTGTATAGCTTTCTCACTACAAAAGAAACAAGTTACCGGGTTATTGAAGAGGTTTACCACTCTGTTACTTTTGCCAGTGTTGCACACTCAAAACATGCCGGAGTTAAATACAATTCAATCCGAGATAGGCTAATCGGCTTAAATCCAGCTTATTTCGAATCAATTTACAAAGCATGCCTAATGAAATTTGAAACAGAACTAAAATCATCATCCAACATTATTGCCTTTGATTCAACCATGGTAACGGCTTCGTCCAAGTTGTTAAAAAACGGCATGAAGGTTAACAAAAAGGGTGATAAGCGCTATGTGAAATTCACAATTGGTTTTCGTAAGATTCCTGTTCATTCAGCCATTTTCACTGATCAGCATCACCTTTCTGAAGATATTGCATTGGGTGAAACTATCATGTCCTATACAAGCAAGGGGGATGATATTATAGTTTTTGACAGGGGATTACAATCACGAAAAGTCTTAGAGGAATTAAATGAGTCTGAATTTCAATTTGTGACACGGTTAAACCCAAATGTGAGATATGATATACTAAAGGAACAAATGCTTACACCAACTATTTTAAATCCCAACGGATTAATTCTTGAGCATGACTTTGTTGTGCGGTTATACGATAAGAAAGGTATGGCAACAAAAGGTTTTTATAGACTTATTATAACCTCAAAGGACGGAAATCCGTTGTACTTTCTTTCCAACATTAAGGAATTAGATGCCTTTGAAATTGCACATATCTACAAACAACGGTGGCAAATAGAAGTGTTTTTCAGATTCATCAAACAGCAACTCAATTTCAGTCACTTGCTTTCCCGAAATGAAAATGGGATTCAAGTAGTACTATATATGACAATGATAGCTGCACTTTTACTTACAGTTTTCAAAAATGTAAACAACTATAAAGGCTACAAAATCCCAAAAATAAAACTTGCAAATCAACTTGAGGCACTAATTATCGAAGAAATTGTAATCATGTGTGGTGGTAATCCTCAGATTATCATGTCATTTTATAATTCTGCATAAGGTTTCGAACACTTGTGATTGCAAATCCGCGCCAGCGTGGGGGATCTTTTGCACCTGGTAATTATGGCAAAAATAGCTTTTTACTTTAATTTTTTTTTATTGCAGAACGCCATGAAAAAGCAAAGCCGAAAAGATATCATCGATGTTGATAACAATGATCTTGTGTCAATCACTGTATAACGGTGTTGGTGGTTGGAGTGAAGTATCTTTTTGCTGAGGGAAGGGATTGGCAATGAACGGGCTGAGGCACGAAGCTTGTGGAATTGCCAATGGTGCGGTGGATGCAAAAAGTGTGACAGAAAAAGACAACCCAAGGGAGTGCGTTGGGAGGGTGCAGCAAAAATACAGAGAAGCCCGCAGCAATAGCCTTTCTGGCAGTGTTCAATGCCTTGCAAGGGTGTAAGGTAGGATTTCGTTTTTAATATTTATTTCATTGCATATTAATGGCTTACTGCACAATGATTTTTGCCCTGTAACAGGCTTCATCAACCAAGAAGCTAAGCTGTTCGTTCATAGAATTTTCGGCAGAAAGATCCCAGGTATTGGTAAATGAAACAGCCGTGAACCCGACAGACGGATCTGTAACCATGCGAGATAGATATCCTTCGTGGGCTCCGTTATGACCAAATCCCAGGTTCATCGAATAAAATATCCCACAACCATACCATCCTGCAGGCGAACTACCTGCAGGGGGAGCAAGCATAACCTGGTTGATCCAAAAAGGCAACAAAACGCCGTTTCCTTCTATGAGGGCGCGAAGAAATTTTGACAGGTCGTCTGGAGTTGTGATCAGGTTCCCTTCAGCTACATTCAGCGACATATTTGATTCGGTACAATCGATTATATTGCCGGGATAGTACTTATAACCCTTTGCAAAAGGTGAAGGGATAGTGCGATCGCTGCTCAGATAAGGAAAACTCGTGTTTGCCATATCCATCGGTTGTACTATCTGTTCCATAATGAACTGCTGATAGCTTTGTCCTGAAACCCGTTCAATAATCTTTCCCAGAATACAGTAACCTGTATTTGAATAATGGTATGATTCACCTGGTTGGAAATAGCTCAGATGGCATTCGGCATTTACCCCTACAAGTTCGTCGAAGGTAAAATTATGCATAGAATCGGAATCCAGCACATAGGACACGTAATACATGCCGCTGTATGGAATGGAAGTTGGAACAGTATCAGGAATATATTCGTTTGTAACATCAAAAATCCCTGCTCTGTGTTGCAGCAGTTGCCTGATGGTAATCCTGTCACGGAAAGGCACCTGGTAATTGGCTGTAAGCGGTACATATGTGATGGATGTCCCAGGGATGGTGTCGGAAATTATGGCATCGATATTTACTTTTCCTTGCTGTGCCAATAGCAATATGGCTGTTGAAGTAAATAACTTGGTATTACTTGCTGCCCTGAAATGAATCTGGTCTGTTATTCCTATACCTAGACCGGACGATACAAACCAGCTTCCGTTTTTAGATATCACTTTTAATGCCAGTCCGCCAGGATATTCAGGGCAATTCACTTTATAATCGCTGAGCAGTTTATCGGTCATACTCTGTAGTTTTTCCTGTATCAGAAGGTTGGTGGGCGATGTGGTTATAGTTTCATTTTTCGTGCAGGAAATTGTTAAGAAAACCATTGAGAGGAATAAAGCAAACTGCAGGATAATGTTTTTTTTCATGATGCTAGCTTTTATTTATTTTAGATGTTATAATTTCAAACTTCGGTCAAACTGACCACCCTCTGCTGATTCAAATTGACCACCTTTCATATCTGCCAAATAACTTTTTTTCATATTTAATTCATGCTCAAAATTGCACAGAAATTATTGGATAATGAAAACTATTTTTATCATTGATTTATATTGCAATAGCGATGGATTTTTGATGCAATGTTGAAATGGAAGGGATTACAAATCAGATATTTAATGAACTTACTAACCCACGCGAAAGGATTACCTGCGGTGAAACTGTTCGTGCGGTAACGGAGAACAAGATTTAATAAAGCACGCGAAGAGATTACCTGCTGTGAAACTGTTTGCGCCGCTTTCCAGTCATGTTGCGATTGCAAGATGGTGGTGGCCGCTTTGATGTCGCCTTCCAAGGCTGCATCGTGCAACACCTTGCTCATGGACATCTCTGACTCG
>CAJBPB010000233.1 GCA_903957365.1 uncultured Bacteroidota bacterium | reverse complement strand
TGAATGAAGTCGTATTCAAGTTGTGTGTTTACACCAATTCCACCGGTAGTTTGTGGCATTATGCGACGTGCATCATCATAAACGATGATGGTGGCTTTACTTTGTCCGTTTTCGAGACCATTGCCTGCTATATCAAACACCGTATTGTTAGCCACATTATAACCGCTCACCGATACGATTTCATTCGGAGAAACAGTTGGTAAAGTAAAACCAAATCCGTTGCGGTATGATGCTCCAAAAGCTTTAACAACAAAGGTTGCTTTCATGCTCTGCACAACTTCCTGCGCATTTTTGTTTATTTCAAAGTCGTAATCAATCACAAGGTCATTGAAGTCATAGTCACCTTTGCCAGGCCATAAGTCTTCATAAGCCAGTGTACCACCCAGTTGTTCTGAAGTATTGTCATCATCATCTTCTTCACCACAACCTGTGATAATTTCCTGTAAGGATGATCCATCGGGAGCAATCACAACCAGTTTAAATTCATCGGTATCAAAACCAGATTCGGTTATATCCAATGTTTCATTCACGTCCAGCTTATAGGTTCCGTTGTCGATCTGAACATTATTTTTATAAAGGATGTAAGTTTTATTGCTTGTCATATCACCATCACCTGTGTTTGTAATTGTAAAAAGGACATCAGGATCGTCACAGGTTGAGGCAAGTACAATAAAAGGTTCATCTGAGTTTTCATCCTGAGGACAAGTTAAAATATCTTCATGGTCATCTCCACCACTTTTTTTATCGTCTTCATTTTCAAAACTAAGGCAAATATTTTCTGCTGCTGATTTATACTGGGTAACCGTATAGCCATTCAAACCACCACCACCGAGAGCAATTTCGGCCATTGCCAGAAAAGCATCAACGGTAATATTTACAAAGGGTCCGTCGGCGAATACCAGTTCACCAAGCTTAAAGTTTTCATTGTTTCCAAGAAAACCAGCTTCATTATAGTCACGGTTTAAACGTGCAGCGATAATCTGATCAGCCATATTTCCAAGTTCATCATCCTCTTCAGGATTGGTCCAGCTTTGGGTAAGAACCCTTGAGGTTCCGCCGCCTGGTAAATAATCTTTCACATCTGCTGAACTCTCAAATGTAATTGTAAAATGTGCAGGGTCACCTACAACGAGGCTGCCCGGATAAACCTGATCAAAATACTGATCACGCAATGCACCAGGATTGTCACCACTTGCTTTGCCACCCCATCCACCTTTTGAAAAGGTTTCGAAACCAGACAGATCACAATCATCGTCATCAGAAGTTACTGATTTGGTAGTATTGTTAAAATCGTAAATAAGTTCTCCATTGCTTACGAATACCATATTGGGACCAGCTGTTCCGCTGTATATCAGTTTCAACTCGTAAACATAAGATGGAATTGTTATGACAGTCTGAATGGTTCTTGAACCGTTTTCAGGATAGCCCCTGAAATATCTTTTTGATCCATCACGGTTGGTAATGATCAAAGGTTGAATATCGCCACTGACAGGAAGATTAACGGTAACCGCAAGAGTCTGGGTCGTTTTCCAATCAAAGTCGGAAGGTACTACCAAATCAGTTACTGAATTTATAACCACTTCAGGATTGGTGACATCATCATTATTTCTGTTGCAACTTGCAGCGAATAAGGAGAAGGTGAACAGAAATACTAATAATTTAATTGCTTTCATAATTTTTAGTTTTAAGTGACTAACATTCAAATAACAACTTTCATGCCAAATTCATATTTAACTCACAACGTGTATGTTAGTGGTTTCATTTGGGTTTTGAAAAATCACTAATTCCGGAATATATTCCAATCTCTGAACTTTAACCACACATTATGTTATAAAAATACAGCAAAAACAATCCGTTGTAAATCTAAACAAAAACAAATTCAATTATTTACAGTTTTATGTGATGATTATTTTCAAAAAAACGCAGATGCAACCGATGTACATTTAAGCCGAGAACACTTTGACCCATTTTGAAAGAAAGTAAAACAGATATATTAGCAATGCCTGCATCATGTTCCTATATAAATCATACTTATTTTCAGAGAAAAGCACACAATTCCCACATGAAAAAAAATGTTTTGTCAAACATATAATAATTTGATAAATTCTTTTGCAAGCTTCAAAATATTTATTACAATTGCACTGATATACGATTGATTAACTCAATTAAACACCTCCAAAAAGATGAAAACACGATTATTATTACCCTTTATGGTTTTATTACTGGGCATTACCGCCTGTAACAAAGATGAAGAGGCCTTTTTTCCGCAGGAACTCTCGACATTAAGTGCAGATCTGGGCGCATCATTCGACACCCTGAACATTGATCTTACAAACAGCGCGTTGCATTTGGCTTCGGTTATCAATGATTCGGCAGCGATTCGCAACGAAATGCAGACCTTATTCAGTCGTACTTCTTTTGTTGTTGAGTTTGCGTATATAAATCCGCAAGGTATCATGCAAATCATTGAGCCTCCGTTATTTTATCCGACCGAGGGCACTGATATCAGTCAGCAAAGCCATATTATCAAGACCTTTCAAACCAAACTGCCAGTATTGAGTAATAGTTTTTATGCAGTCGAGAACTTCTATGCCGCGGTAGATATTCACCCGATACTGAACAATGGAGAAGTGCTCGGTGGCATCACCGCGCTGTTTCTGCCCGAGACGA
>CAJBPB010000232.1 GCA_903957365.1 uncultured Bacteroidota bacterium | reverse complement strand
TTTGATCGAACTTTTTTTCTGCAATGCCGGCATACCAAGATACCCATAGACGCTCTTTTTTACGTCTACGTAAAAACCCATTTTTGGTGGCATCAATTTAGTTCAGGAAATGGCACCGGTCTGGTTCAGGCCTGAAAGTCAGCACCAAGATTACTGGTAATCCAGCATTTTGTAAGTTCGCCGGGGATGTTGGTAACAGTGCCATAAGTAACTGTTTTAGTAACCGGGGCAACAGTTCCTGCCTTATGGTTAATTGTAATGGGAGAACCGCAATTAAAATGAGCAGAGGTTGTTTGTCCCGGAAGGGTCGTCTCAGTTTGTGCAGGAAAAATAATTAAAGATTTTTTAATCTGACTACTATATCCATAATTTTCCAGAAAGTAAGCTTCAATTTTATTTCCTTTCATGTCATATTCAAAGCATGTATCATTAGGAACATTTTTTACTTTTATTTTCCCATTGTCCCAATACTCGAGTTCATAAACAATTTCGCCGTTAGACTGGAGTTTCTCAGTTAACAGTTTTCCTTGAGACGACCATTTCTTTTCGGAGTCTCTTGTCTTCATGTAAATCAATACATTCTTTCCTTGTATGAAGCGCCACTTCTCATCTTTTACCAAAACCCTTGCCGCATGATAGTAGTCCTCTTCTTCTTCAAAAGTTTTCTCTGTCAAATTTGGATTCCGACTTGGATAAGTCAATCGTTCCTCTGGAGTATCCTTAGGCACTCCTTTGCTGGTACTATAAATAGTCCACACTCCAGACCTTTCATCAGCAGTAAAATTCCCACTCGACAATATTTGTCCAGTATATGGGCTGTATGACGCACAAGGCCCATTCTTCTTGCCATTCTTGTATGTGTACATTTCCACGAGCACTCCATCTGTATTGTAGATCTTGTCGTATCCACACTTTATACCATTGGCGTTTACCAGTTTCCTCTCTGCAACGATTCCGGTATAACCGTGGTATAGCACTACTTCGCGCTGAGCAACTGCAATAGTCGCTAAAATCATCATTCCAAAAATCAAAAATGTTTTTTTCATGTTTTATAGATCAATTTTAAAGAGTTTAAATTGAAAATGTACAAGGCTCGATAATTTTACCTATGAATTTGAAAAGATTGGCTTACTATCTATAATACAGTTTGAAATTATTTGTTAACTATGTTGGTAGATTACTTTTTTTTGGATTCAACAATTGAATCGGCTATTAGTTGCTCTTTATAAATTACCATGGCTAATGAATCATTTACACGAATTGAGTCATTTATCCGCTGCCTTTCAAATTGTTTTTCAAACATATTAGATTTAGAACCACTTGAATTTGCTTCAATAATGCCCAATTGTGCGAACACATCCTTATATTTAGATTTTAGTGCAAGAATTTTACATTCAGTTTCAAACTCGTCATATTGATCTTTGTTAAAAGATTTTGTGAGGTTTGTGAGTTCCACGCTTGCTTTCTGTATACAATCACTAATATTTGCCATTTCATCTGCTGAAACATTGCCTCTGGAAAAACTTTCAGGAGAGACCTGACCGAAACAAAGTTCAACACCTTCAACAAACTTGTTTGCTGCTTTTTTTGGTTTACTTGAACAACTCGATAAAAAAGTTGAAAACACAAATAAAAAAATCGCTGCTAAATAACTGATTCTGAAATAATTATTTTTTTTCATAACTTATAGATTTAGAAGGTTTAATACTATAATTTATTGCATTTGCTGGAGACTGATACTTTAATATTATACCATTACCCCCTACGGCCCAACCATTAGAAGTATCTGAGAAACTTATTGAATAAAGCGTTTTTCCAATAGTGTATGATTGAATCCAATTAGTGCCATTGTAATTATAAATTTGTCCATCATATTTTGTTACAAACCAACCATTATTACTATTGAAGAAATAAAAATCATAAATGTTCGCGGAACCTAAATCAGGAACAACATCATTAAACGACCATGTTAGACCATTAAAATGAAGCAAACCTGAACTTCCTTTTGCATATGTTCCTACCCAAATATCATTATTATTTACAATATAGCCAGACCACATATCATAGTTATTTCCCGGAGTACTTTGAAGGGTCCAGGTTGAGCCACCATCATTTGTCAAAAAGATAAACCCGGAAGAATTACATCCGCCATTTGTTGTAAGTATACCATTGTTTAAATCCTTAAACATTACTGAATTAAAAGTTTCATCGCAATTATGAGAAGGATAAAAGAAGTTTGTTTTTTTTACCCAATTCAACCCATCAGTAGTTTTCAGTAATGTACTATCATCGCCAACAGCCCAACCTGTTGTCAAATTATTCATATAAATATCCTTTAAGTTTTTCTTAACTCCACTTTGTTGTTTTGCCCAGTTTAAACCATCTGAAGTAGCAATAATTGTTCCTGAATTACCAACTGCCCAACCATGCAAATTGTCCACAAAATATACAGCCATTAAATTTTGGTCCGTATTTGTTGACATCTTAATCCATGAAGTGCCATTATATTTTAGAATAATACCACTATCACCAGCAATCCAACCCAAACTACTATTAATCATAAAAACTGAATTTAAATTAGCTTTAATTGGAATATTAAAAACATTCCAGACTGTGCCGTTGGGAGGGGGATCGTTATTGTCATTCGACTTCTTGCAACTGCATGTAAGCATTAAAAACACTTCCATTATTGCAAATGTGTATATCAAATTTTTCATTCCTTTTTTCATGTCTGTTCAATAAAGGGCACCCATAAAAACTAAATTATTTGATGTCAGAATATTCTTTTAGGTGGGTTTTAAATCCACTCTCACAATCATAACATATTTATGGTTAATAGATA
The DNA here is from genome assembly GCA_903957365.1 of uncultured Bacteroidota bacterium. Taxonomy (GTDB): domain Bacteria; phylum Bacteroidota; class Bacteroidia; order Bacteroidales; family F082; genus CAJBPB01. The sequence continues at coordinate 1,788 of CAJBPB010000232.1, read as the reverse complement.
TAATCCAATATATTAATCTTTTCAGACCATAGCATTAACCAACTAATAATTTGTGAAGGTAATGATAACCAAGGGTAAAGTCAAGTATTTTATTATGCATAATCAGACAAGAGCAACCTGTTCCGCTTTATTACTGACTTATTAAATTAATTATTGAGGAAATTTACTTTAACAACCATCCCACCCTCACGTTGCCATATATTCCATTCAAATACAAGCCACCTGCTGAAACGGTGAGCTGATCTTTGATAACAACCTGGGCTCCGGCTTCGATGCCTGGAAACTTGCTGAATGTGTTGAGTGACAGCCCAACATATGGTCCAATCCGGAATAATGGTTGTTTTGGAACAGGCTTGGTAATGCAGGTATCAATCTGCCTTGTAACTGTGATGATCTCTTTTGGCCAGGTAAAGTCTGAGAATGAAAGGAATTGCAGGTCACCTTTAGCCTGCCAGCGAAACCGGATACTGCCCTGGTTGAACACAGAATCATACCAGCTCTCCCGGTATGGAATCAGGATTGTATCATGGATAACAACTTTAAAGGGAACCGGCTTGATGATTGTAACACCGGGATAATGAACGGTATCATGCACCGTGTCAATTTTGGTGGGTGCGTTTTTGTAGGCTGCAATGAGCATGGATTGGCTGACAATGACCTTGTTGCGTTTGCTGTCATGTACAAGCCTTTCAGTGATAATGCATCCAATGAGAATCAATGCCAGGATGATCGAAACCCATACCAACGGCTTTTTGACAGCGGAAATTAGTTGGGATGAGTCAAATGTAAATGCCATGGCTAAAAATATTTCACTTCATTGTTGAGGAATAACCAGGCTTCTGATCTTCGCCTGTTACTCAATCCTTTGGATACTTTCTTTACCCCGTTAACGGTGATCTTGTTCCACATCAGAAAAGTGTCTTCAATGGAAATATCTGTCCGGTAATCGTTGATGAACTTTAACAGGGATGATTGCCTGAATGCGTTGCACCCAACATTGTAAGCGAAGGAAACCAGGGCATCATACTGGCATTGCATAAGCTTCACTTTCAGCATTGCATTGACCTGGTACTCGGTTTGCCTGACATCGTGCAACAGGTAGTCCTTTGCCTTGTTGTAAGATATTCTGTCAAGTTCTTTAACATGGGAACCGTCTGGATATATTGTTGTGCCTATACCGATAGTCCATACCCCGGCAGGGCACTTGTAAGCCCATGCCTGAAACCCTTCATAATGTTCAATCAGCGCCAGACCTTTGTCAGAAATTGTCATTGTTCCCCCTTTAACGGCTCACCGGCAGAGTTGGAGAAGAAATTCTTTATCAGATATGCAATGCCTGCACCAACACCTGTTAAGACAATAGGTTGCCAGAAAAGCCATGTCCAGGATAAAGCACCAGCCTGAATGGCCTGGTAAACCGCTGTAAGAATTGCGCCAATAACGGCAACCAGCAGACCCTTTGCAAGATCCATCCAGTTCAGACTAAAAAAATTAGAGTTCATAATTTTATGGTTTTTGGTTTGATTGGTTTCTTAAATAGACCTGTATCTCATCAATCTTTTTAAGGATTTCACGGGTATCAGATTTGATATCTACCTTGAGTGCATCCAGTTCTTTCCGGTTGTCAGCACAATGCTGTTCCACGTTCTTTTTAAGGTTAATGATCTCAACATTGATGGCTGCAATCTGGATTTCGAGGTGTACCCAGACTGAAATAATACCGGCAATGAATGTTGCAAGGCTTATTGCCTGGACAACCGGAATACCCAATATTTTAGAATCCTTGAC
>CAJBPB010000231.1 GCA_903957365.1 uncultured Bacteroidota bacterium | reverse complement strand
TCCAGAATACAGTAATTGGGTGGTCCGCTGTTAACAATCAGTCTGATATACTGATCACCCGGATCGCTCATCGAAAAAGTAGAATTGACTTCCGTTCCAATCGTTTCACCTTTATAAATCCATTCGTACGAAGCAGCACCCGTAACCAGGGCTGACAGTTCCACATCAAACGGAGCATAACCCTGAACCGGATCAGCCAGCACTATGAGTGTCATGGCGTTTTCAGTAATAATCTGAGCAGTATCAGAAATCTCACAGCCTTTATTGTCAACAGCCCGGATGATGTAATCTCCCGGACAAAGATTGCCCATCGTGTTTTGTGTGATGAGCTGATCATTAAAGAACAATTGCACCGGACTTTGTCCACCGGTGACATTGATAGTAATTTCACCATTACAGGTGTTGCTGCAGATCTCATTGGTCTGTGCAATATCGAACAGCATCTTTTCGTATTCGTCAATCAAAACCGTTTTGGTGATTTCATTATAACAGCCGGCATTGCTGTATGCCCGCAAAGTAACCTGATGCGTACCAGCCTGTTCAAAAGTATGCACCGCGTTTTGGATCTGAGAAGTATCACCATCCCCGAAATACCATTCATAGCGGTCGATGAAATATGGATCAAGCACTGTGGCAGTTCCTGTAAAGAACACTTCGCGACCACTGCAATTGTTCTCGTAAGAGAAATCAACTGCCGGAGACGGTTTAGAATATCTGACTGCAATCAGGGTGTCGTTATTCAAATTGTCATCTCTTGTATTGATAAGCCATACCCGGAAGTTGTATTCACCATCGGTTGACATATTTACCGGATTTCTGAAAGTGTAAATCAGGTCATTGTATATAGTGCCCATGATCGTATCGGTATAAATAGCGCCACCATTCACCTGATAAGACAATCGTAAATCCTTAAAAGGCACATCACCAAACTGGCGCAGATACACTGTAACCGTATCGGCTGGCCCGTGGTTGCAGTCAAGGTTTGGACTGATAAGCTGTGTGACACCAAAGTCAATCATGAATTCCACACAACCGATGTCAGGCGCCTGATCATTGCGAATCATCCCATTGATATCGAGCAATATACCTGGAATTGGGATGGCTCCGCCATTGAAATCGCGTTGGTAAGGCAGAGGATTATCATCAGCAGCGAAATAGGGTGGGACATTTTTAGAGTTGGCGTCGCCTTGGGTGGCTGCTCCCCATTCAGCAAGTGTGGAATAATTGATATCGTCATAACGGCCAATGATACCATTCGGCTGATAATAAGCATTGTAATCAAAAGAAAAACCAGTAGTTCCAGTTGCAATTACAGCAGGAAAACCAAAATTGCTGATATTAAAAATGTTATTCTTAAACGTGTTTTGCGAGCCGTTGTTTAACACCAATCCTTTACTATTCTGTCCAATATCAGTATTGGTTATATTTAAACTATTGAAATACACGTTACTATGATAACAGCTTTCGAGGTCAATCCCATTGTTTGGATTAATACCCCCAGTTTGAATATAATTATTAATAATATTCAAACTGTCATTATTATATGCAAATATTGCATTAGTATTCCCGCTACCTTGACTTCCAATTTTAATACTGTTATTACTGATATTCAAATATTTAGCGGAATGAGAGAAAATCCCTGCGTTGAGGGAACTTATATTATTGTCCTTAATATTAATATTAATAGCCCATTCAATATAAATAGAAGTAGATATTTGATCCTCAAAATAATTATTTATTATATCAATATTGGTAGGCCAGTCCATACTATTCCTGGCGATGGTTAGTCCCAAATTAGAACCGATGAAATTATTAGAAATTATCTCAAAATCACTGCAACCAGAATTAACTTGGACGCAATTTTGTCCACCTGAAAATGAACTACTTTTAATTGATATAAATTTAGAATTATATAATATAATGCTATAGGCAATATCTTTAAAATAGCAACGCTCAAAGAATATTTGACTGGTATTTGTTTGCAAAATTGCAGTGTAAGAATTTTGAAAACCAATTCTTTTGAAATAAAGGTACTTAGTGTTTAAAAGGTTAATGGCGACTCCACTATAATTCAAAATTACAGCTGAACTATCACCGCTTTCTGATTCAAAAGTTATCATATTTTGTTCTGA
>CAJBPB010000230.1 GCA_903957365.1 uncultured Bacteroidota bacterium | reverse complement strand
CAATAGTAAAATCAGCTATCTTACAAACGATCAATCAACCGAAAACGGTTGATATCGTTTAGATTTAGAAAAAAAACAGAAAAACAACCCTGAAATTGTTAACAACCCTTGAATTTACGAAACAGGGGGTAAATAAGTACCAAAGGAATAATATGGACGAATTGATAATTGAAAAACTGACCAATATAGAACAGATGTTGGCAGCACAGTCCCTCCTTAAAAAGGACGTACTGAACTTTGAAGAGACATGCAGGTACCTGGACATCAGCCAGAGTCACCTTTACAAACTCACCAGCACAAAGCAGATTCCTCACTTTTGCCCTCAGGGCAAGAGGCTATATTTTAATCGTGTCGAGCTTGATGAATGGTTACAACGCAATAGGCAAGCCTCTGAATCTGATATCGAACAGGCTGCAATTGATTATGTAATTCGCAACAGACACTCAAAACGCTAAAGAGTCGCCATGGAAAATCTAATCGATACCATTCCGGAAACTGACAGAATTGGTAATGCCGAAATTTCAAGTAAGAATGATAATGTCATACCTGAACCTTCTTTTGATGATTCAATTTTCACACCTGATTCTGTATTAGGCCATATAGAGGAATTGGAAGAGAAAGCGGCAGAGGATGAAGCCAGGCAGGGTTTGTTTCTTGTGAAGCCTGCATCTAACTGGATTGATGCGGCTAAGCAGCGTCCAATTCCAATGAAACTCTTTGGGGATCTATGGTATGAGGGGGAATTATGTATCCTATATGCAGACACCAACCTTGGCAAATCCATTTTGGCAGTGCAGATAGGCAATGCCATCAGCAGAGGAGAATCAATATCAGGGTTCCCAAATGAAAGCTCTTTACAAAAGATACTCTACTTCGATTTTGAACTCAGCGAAAAACAATTTGAAGCAAGGTATTCTGAAAATTATGAAAATCATTACCCTTGGGATAGCAACTTTCTCAGGGCTGTTATTAATCCAGATGATCCTATAGTTACCAGCCATCAGTCGTTCGAGGAATATCTCTATGCATCCATTGAGCAATCAATCTCTACAATGAATGCAAGGGTCCTCATTATTGATAATATAACATATCTGAAGAATGAAACGGAGAAGGCCAAGGATGCTCTTCCATTAATGAAAAAGTTGAAAGAGATTGGCCGTAAGCATAGTTTGTCAATATTGGCTCTTGCGCATACACCTAAAAGAGATCTTTCCAAGCCCATTACGAGAAATGACCTTCAGGGGTCCAAAATGCTGATAAATTTCTGTGATAGTGCCTTTGCAATAGGAGAAAGCTATCAGGATGGTAGTATTCGATACCTGAAACAGATCAAGGCCAGGAATACGGAAATTATTTATGATATAGAAAATGTCTGTATATGCCAGATAGTCAAGTCGATTAACTTTCTTCAGTTTGAATTTGTTTCCTATGGCAAGGAATATGAACACTTACGCCAGCTATCCAAAACCGATAAAGAAAAACGCATTGCAGAGGTTTTGGTTCTAAAAGAAGAAGGCAAATCAAATGCTGAAATCGCCAGATTATATGGCGTAACCGAGGGTTCTATCCGGAAATGGTTAAAGAAAGTCAATGAACATGGTCAGGAAAAATAATTCGTACCACACGTACTGTTCGTACCTGGGTACGGTAAGTACGATAAGTACGAAAAAATCAATCGTTTATGTTTAATCATAGATATATTCTCGAAAAAGGAAGCCAGAAACACATTTGCCCCGGTTGTGGCAAAAAAAGATTCGTACGTTATATCGATGAAGTTGACCGGGTTTACCTTCCACAAGTCTATGGCAGGTGCGATCGCGAATCAAGCTGTGCATATCACCTTAATCCATATCTCGATGGGTATTTAAAGTCGGTAACACAATTGACTAAATCGTATAATTCCATTAATGGATGCAATGAGATGAGTCGCACTAAGTCATTAATCATCTATAAATCTGATAGTAGTAGAACGAAGCAAATCTCTTATATCCCTTATGAAGACGTTAAACTTAGCCGGACACATTACCATAAGAACAATTTTACTTTATGGTTGACATCCTTCATCGGTACTACTATCACATCCCAAGTCATCAGCAAATACCATATTGGCACTTCAAAACATTGGCCTGGTGCGACAATTTTTTGGCAGATTGATCAGCATGGGAAAGTTCGTTCCGGTAAAATTATGCTCTATAATGTAAGCTCCGGTCATCGTGTAAAAAATCCTTATCCTCATATAACTTGGGTTCATAAACAATTGCAAATAGAATCATTCGAACTGGAACAGTGCTTTTTCGGAGAGCATCTCTTAAACCTTTATCCGGATAACCCAGTGGGGATAGTTGAAAGTGAAAAAACTGCAATAATTGCCAGTGTATATCTCCCCAATCTCGTTTGGTTGGCAGCAGGTAGCCTTTCAAATCTCTCTATACAGAAATTTAAAGTACTAAAAGGCAGAAAGGTTTTTCTATTTCCCGATCTTAATGGTTATAGGAAATGGAACGAAAAGGCAAATGAAATTAGGCTTGGCCTTCCCGGCATTCATCTTCTTTTATCTGACCTCATGGAAAAATCTTCGAGTCAATTGGATAAAATATCAGGTCTTGACCTCGCTGATTATTTGATGAAATATGATTGGCATCAATTTTCGTCGACAATAAGAAAAGTACCAAATAGTAATCATTCTGAGCTGTATCAAACTCATCACAACTCCACATTTGACCTTAATCCCTCCGTTATAAACGAAGCTTCCAAGATTATATCAAGAAATTTCCCTATCAATGAAGCACAACTTTGGCCTGTGAGTGATTTGGTTCAATTTTTCAAAGAGTTCCCTTTTCCGGAAGGCAATATCAAGTTAGAAGAGGCAATGACCATAACAAATATCAATCAATTCATTGAATCTCATCTTGAAACTATAAAAGCGCAGAATGGCAACTCTACCTACCTTCCCTATTTTGACAGGTTGAATAAGTTCAAGGAGTATATTCAAAGCCAACATAATTAACCGGTATTATCTTGCTTTTTTTTAATTTAGCTGTTTCTCCTATAATGACAGTATGATCTTCTTTGCAATTCTATTCGTTTGAAATCATATTGTTTTCAAGTTATTCATGTGATATGTCTTTTAATAAAGGTGATATAATCAATAGCCCCAAATGGGCTGAACCCGTTCAGGTGGATTTGTTCGAAGATTTCGGTAACGGTTACATCCGAATCCTTGGTTTTGGCACAGAATCACGCAAAAGGGTTGATACAATTCTGAACCAGTCCGACATTCAGGATATTGAAGTAAAGAAAATGGATTTGAACTTTACTTCAAATGCTGAAGATGTATTTATCGCACTTGAAAACAAACGTTACCGATTTGTTTCCATGTACGATCCATTACTGGCGATCAATACCTCTAAGGTTGATCCGCTTCCGCATCAGATTGAGGCAGTATATGGTCATATTCTCAAACTGCCACGTATCCGTTTCCTTATTGCCGATGACCCAGGTGCTGGTAAAACCATAATGGCAGGCCTTATCATAAAAGAATTAAAACTCCGTCAGTTAGTTACCCATATTCTTATTGTGGCTCCCGGTCACTTGCGTGACCAGTGGCGTAGAGAATTAAAAGAACGGTTCGAAGAAACTTTTATCGTAGTGGATCGTGGCATCATGGATTCACATTATGGCGAAAACATCTGGCAGCGGGAGAATCAACTCATAACATCGATTGACTTTGCCAAGCAGGACGAAATTATTCCAGCCATTCATGCTACTCGTTTCGATCTGATAATTGTTGATGAAGCACACAAAATGAGTGCATACCAGTATGGTAATAAAACCCAGAAAAGCAAGCGCTATCGCCTCGGTGAAACTCTTTCAAATAGCACCGAACATTTGCTTTTCCTCACTGCAACACCACACAAGGGAGATCCCGAAAACTTTCGTCTGTTTCTAGACTTGTTAGAACCAGGTTTCTTTTCAAATACACAGCTCTTACAGGAATCCATTGAAAACAAAGAAAACCCTTTGTTTATCCGACGTATAAAAGAAGATTTGAAAAATTTTGAAGGCGAACCGCTCTTTATGCCCCGCAATGTAGCAACAGTGGCTTATGAATTAGGACAGGAATCACCGAACGAAAAGATGCTATATAACGAATTGTCAGAATATGTAAGTACTCAGTATAACAAAGCATTGCAGAAAGATAAAAAACGCAATGTGGCTTTTGCTCTTGTAATCCTTCAACGCAGATTCGCATCAAGTATTTATGCACTGTTTATGTCTCTTGACAGGAGGCGTAACAAACTCAAGGAATTGCTTAACCGTGTTGACTCGTTAAATGTTCCGGTATCAAATAAAACTTTTGATTTCGAAGAAAGCGATGATTATACTGAGGAAGATCGCTGGAAAGAAGAAGAGGAAATGATTACCCTAACAGCTGCGGAAAACAGGGAAGAACTCGAAAAAGAAATAGCGATTTTGGATGACCTTTACAGTAAAGCCAAAAAAATCATAGATTCTCAAGAAGAAATAAAACTTCGCGAACTCAAATCCACCCTTAATGATCTCAATAACAAGTTTTTAGGTCAAAAAATAATAATCTTCACCGAATCCCGCGACACGCTTGATTACCTTTATAAACGTATCACACATACTTGGGGTTATACAGCCATTACCATTCACGGGGGCATGAAACTCGAAGAACGAATTGATTCTGAGAAAAAATTTAAGAATGAAAACTTCCAAGTGCTCATTGCTACCGAAGCAGCAGGCGAAGGTATAAACCTTCAGTTTTGTCACTTGATGATTAACTATGATATACCTTGGAACCCCAATCGCCTTGAACAGCGCATGGGACGTATTCATCGTTATGGACAAACAAAGGAGGTTTTTATTTACAACCTCGTTGCAAAAGATACAAGGGAAGGTGAGGTACTTAACAGGTTGTTTGAAAAATTAGAAGAAATCAGAGTTGCTATGGGCAGCGATAAAGTATTTGATGTAATCAGTGATGTGTTGTTGGGAAAAAATCTTTCTCAGCTATTGGTTGATGCTTCCATGAATGCTAGAAACAAAGAAGACATACTCAAAGAAATTGATATAAAAGTCGATGAAGATTATATTCGTAAAGTAAAAGAAAATCTTGGTGACACGCTTGCAACACGATTTATTGATTATTCCAGCATCAAAGAGCTAAATGATAAAGCTCGTGAATACAGACTCATTCCCGAATATACAGAAGCATTTTTCAAGAAAGCATATGAGAAGGCAGGCGGCCATATTGTTTTCCGTAATGATGGTTTTGTATCTGTAGAATCTGTTCCTTTTAGTATAAGGTCGATTGGTAATGAGTTATTCTTCAAAAAGAAATTCGGGTCAATCCAGAACAAGTATAAAAAAGCCACATTCGACAAGAAAAAAGCGCAGGATGTATCCGACAGCGAATTTTTATCCTTTGGCCATCCATTATTTGAAGCTGTAATGCATTGGGTGGAAAAGGAATTGCATAATGCCCTCAAATGTGGTGCCGTGTTTACCGACCCTGCCAACAAATATAACGGTATCATTCTTTATTATGAATCTGAAATTTACGATGGTAAACGTGAAATTACAGGCAAACGGCTTTTTGCCTTTTACTACGATAATTCCCATTCAACCATTGAACCCTTTAACACTTCACTAATCTGGGAACTCTCCACTTCTGGCAGTATTAATGAAGACCCTATTGATATTGAAGCTATTAAACGGCAGGTTTTACCAAATATTTTTCAATCACTCGAAGTGTATAAACAGGAACTTCAGGTTGAACGCAACCGGCAGGCGGCAATCAAAGAAAAGTATGGGTTAAAATCACTTGATGAACTAATCCTACGATTAGACCGAGAACTTGGCCAGTTATACGACCGCAAAGACCAAGGCATTAATGTTGATTTGCCCATCCGTAATAAAGAAGAACAAAAGCAGACCTATGAACATAGCAAAGTTAAGCTTGCTAAAGAAATACGTCTTGAAAAAACGCTGAACATCGAAAATCCCCGTTTCCTCGGTGCCATTCGTGTAATTCCTTCCAAATACAATGGTGATGAAATGATATCGGATGCTGATATTGAAAAAGTCGGGATGGATAAAACGATGGAATACGAACGCTTACAAGGTAGAATCCCAGAAGATGTGTCGGTAAAAGATTTGGGATACGATATTCTTTCAAAAGATGTAAAGGGTAATATACGCCGTATTGAAGTAAAGGCACGCGCAAAAATAGGTGCAATAGCATTAACCATTAATGAAATGTTCAAGGCACGCCGATATACCACTGAATATTATTTGTATGTTGTGTTTAATGCTTCTACTACTCCAGAGCTCATAATCATAAACGACCCTGCTGATACTCTTCTGGCAATAGAAAAAGAGGAAGTGGTAAGGTTTATTGTAGATTCAGAAGAAATTTTAAAAAAAGGGAATAAAATCTGATAATATTACGATGCTTCAATATCATGGTACAAATAGAATTGCTGGTCAGGCAATAACCAATAACCAAATTGATGTTGCAATAGGTGGCGGTGAATTAGGTAGGGGATTTTATACAGGTGACTTAAAGCATGAAGCCTTTACTTGGGCACATCAAATTTATGGTGCTGCTAATAAATCCGTTGTTGAAATTGACATTATTGATGATGAATTTTTTCACATAGACCCATTGTGTTTGAATTATAGGGAGGCTTTGAATTACAGAAGGATTATTCGTGATCGACAAGAATCACGTACTTTCCTGTTCGATAGTAATGCCGTTTGGAGCCCAGTGGTTGGGAAATATATTCCCAATTTTAATCAAATAAAATGGGAAAGTGAACAATCTGAAAATTTCTTAAACAGTATCCAAGTAACAAAATTTTTATACTAATGTCTTATATGTTTGATAAGGTTTATTATATGTGCTACAATAATGATCCTTATAACGGAGGGTTGGTTTTCCCATCCGAATTAGAAGAAAATTATTATGCTCCAGGTGTTTTTGTCATTCCCAAAATCAAGTTTGATAAATTTGAAGAATCATATCTTTTTATAGCTTTTGACGACGGTAAGCCAACTGAATTAAAACTTTCACGTATTGAAAACGCATATCAATATCGGGTAACGGATAATAAAAATAGAACCTATCGTTTTGAAATAAAATATACGTCACGCTATTTTTATACATATGCTGGAAACCAAATCCAATTTCCTGCAAACACACTTTTTTTTATTCTTGTCCCCTTAGATCATGATTTATTAAATGAGGTTTGTGGACAGAATGGGTTTTACTTTCTCGGTTCGACGAAAGAGGGTCAATAATGGTAAACTAAAATAATGTCATTATAATCTTTACATGAATTATAAACGATTTATAGAAGAAACATTCCCTATCAAAGAAGTCAGCTTCGAAGGTGCGCGTGAGAAAAACATTCGTCACGGGCATATCTCAACGCTTCATATCTGGTGGGCAAGGCGGCCATTGGCTACATCAAGGGCGACAAACCTCGCTGCTTTGATACCAATTCCTGAAAAAGAAGAAGATAAACAAAAAACAAGGAATTTTATCGCCGAATTATCCAAATGGGATAACTGCAACAATGAGCAAATGCTTTCGAAAGCACGTAAAATGATACTTGATGCTAATGGTGGTAGGCCGCCTAAAGTACTTGATCCTTTTGGGGGTGGTGGTTCTATCCCCCTTGAAGCCTTAAGGTTGGGTTGTGATTCATATAGCAACGATTATAATCCAATTGCCATTATGATTCAAAAATGCACAATGGAGTACCCTCAAAAATATGGCAAACTCATTTCACGTAAAAATTATTTGCATGATCGTCCCTGGCTTAAAGAGCAAATATTAGATACTTTCAATGAAAACGACCTTATCAATCCATTTGTTGAAGATATCAAGTATTTTGGTTTGCTCATTCTAAAGCATGCAGCAAAAGAAATTGAAAAATTCTATTCCTCGGTTAAAGGATTTACAACCATTGGTTATTTTTGGACACGGACAATAAATTGTCAAAACCCCTCGTGTAATGCTGAAATACCATTATTCAGAACTTATTGGTTATGTAGGACTGACAAAAAAGAGGTTGCATTATTTCCAATTTATACTGATAAAAAAGTGACATTCAAGGTTGTTGGCAATGGTTATGAGCCATTACCAGAGAACTTTGATCCCGATAAAGGCACGATTTCGAGAGCTCATGTTACTTGTCCATTTTGTGGATCTGTAACGGAGGACAGTAAAACAAGAAAATTATTTTCAGAAGGTAAATCTGGAGAACGTATGGTGGCAGTTGTCCAATATTCTGGTGACGAATCGGGCAAGTTCTATCGAGTTGCAACTAAAAGTGATTTTGACTCGTTCAATTTAGCACAAGAATTCTTGGTTACTAAATCTCAGGAATTGACAGTTAAGTATGGTTATAATCCTGTTCCCGATGAAGTGATTCCTTTAATGAGTGGGGTTTTCAATGTCCCTATTTATGGTATTAATGAATGGGGCAAACTATTTAATAATAGGCAAAAACTGTCACTTATTGCCTTCACTGACGCCTTAAAAAACATTACTGAATCTTCTCCCTTCCAAGATATTCAATATAAATCTGCCTTAGCTGCATCGTTTTCTTGTATTCTTAATAGATTGGCCGATAAGAACGCGAATATTGTAGTTTATGATATAACTAGGGAAACAATTGAGCATGTTTTTGGTAGGCAAGCCCTACCCATGACTTTTGATTATATTGAGCTTAACCCATTTAGTAAAGTTAATGGGGATTGGCTAGCTAATCTTAATTGGGTTATTCGTGTTATTGAACAGAACTCGAAAATTAGTAATAGTTGTACAATTACCCAATCTTCTGCAATATCATTACCTTATTCAGATAATTTTTTCGATGCCGTGTTTACTGACCCGCCATATTACAATAGTGTGCCTTACGCTGACCTGTCTGACTTTTTTTATGTCATATCTAAACGGAGTATCGGCGATTATTTTCCTGATTTATTTTCAACACCATTAGCACCAAAAAAAGGGGAAATTACAGAAATGGCAGGCTGGGATTCTTTAAGATATCCTGAAAAAGATAAAGCATTTTTCGAAGTTAATCTGGGAAAAGCATTTATCGAAATTAGCAGAGTGCTTAAACCTGATGGAATTGCAATGATTGTTTATGCCCATAAATCAACAGCAGGATGGGAAACCGTAATCAATGCTCTTTTAGATTCCGGGTTGGTTATTACCGCTAGCTGGCCTCTTAGTACAGAAATGCCAAATCGTCCAAGAGCTAAGGATTCAGCCTCTCTGTCTTCTTCAATCTACATTGTTGCACGCAAAATGAAACGGCAACCAACCGGGTTTTATAATGAGGTTAAGGAAGATCTGAAACAATACTTATCAGAAAAATTAGATCATCTATGGTCTGAGGGCATCACTGGTGCAGATTTCTTTATTGCTGCCATCGGTTCAGGTATAGAAGTTTTTGGTAAGTATGAAAAAGTTATGGATTACGAAGGCAATGTAAAACGTGCTGATGTTCTGCTTGATGATGTTCGGGAATTAGTAATGCAATATACAGTAAGGCAAATCCTGCATAATGGTTTCTCAGGTGAAATATCTGAACTCGCAAAGTTTTATGTTATCTGGCGTTTCAGTTTCGGTGAGGCAAAGGCCGAATTTGATGAAGCAAATAAATTAGCACGTTCTGTCGGCATTGACCTATCGGAGGAATGGGCGCATAAAGGATTTATTAAAAAAGAAAAAGAATTTATTCGTGTGCTTGGCCCTCAGAACAGAAAGGTAGATGAACTTTTAGATTCCTTTGATCTTATTGACGTGCTACATCTCACCTTATTGCTATACGAAAAAGGTAAAAAGGATGAAATGATGCAATTGCTTGCAACCACTGGGTATGGTAAAAGCGAAGCATTTTTCCGTGTTGCACAGGCTGTGTCCGAATCCTTGGGTAAACTCACACCCGACAGCAAGGAGAAAAAACTTTTGGACGGATTCCTCGGTGGCAAGGAGCGCATCAAATCAGAAGTAGTAAATACAAAAATCAGAAAAGATCAGCAGTTAAATCTTGAATTATAAAAGCTAAACATATGGCCCGTTTTGAAACCATAGCAGTTCCCCATGACGACATCGCAAAAGGCAGATTTACCATGGATGTATATGCCGCCAACCTTTGGGAGGTTTTCAATCAAACAAAATCATGTCCTGCCGAATATAAGGATTCCAGGGAGTTCTTCAATAAAACCTATCTTACCATTGAAATGCACAATCTGCTTGCATCTGTTGAACAACGGATGAAGGGTAATGGTTCCGATCCGGTGATACAATTACAAACCCCATTTGGTGGAGGAAAAACACACACGTTAATTGCGTTATATCACAAAGCAACCGAATGGAAAGCCAATGTCGTTGTCATCGTTGGTGAAGATATCAATACAGGCAGTGATATTACAAAATTTGATACCCTCTGGGGATTGCTCGAAAAACAACTTACAGGTAAAATAAAAGATTTCAGCGGACCTATTCCGCCTGGTGGCGAACAGTTAAAAAGGTTATTGGAAAATTATTCACCTGTGCTTATACTGTTAGATGAGTTAATCCCATACCTGAACAAAGCTGATGCTGTAGATGCGGGCAATAAAAAAACACTTTCTTCTCTTACATTAACTTTTCTGCAAACGCTTACCAATGTAGTCAGTTCAGTACCAAATGCCTGTCTTGTTTTTACAACAACACCGAGCAATCCATATGACAGAACAGAAAAAGGATTACGCTTGGTAAAAGATTTGCAAACCATAACAGGCCGCAAAGATTCAGCAAAATCCCCTGTTCAGGACGATGAAGTAAGTCAAATCATCCGCACCCGGTTATTTAAAAATATTTCTCAAAAAGGCGCAGAAATTGTAATCAATGAATTTGTTGAATACGTTGAAAAAAACTCCCTTCTGCCTCCGGATATTCCACCAACAGAATACCGTAAAAAGTTTCAGGCGTCCTATCCATTTTTACCCGAAGTTATAGATGTATTGTATCAACGTTGGGGCAGCTTTTCAGAGTTCCAACGCACCCGTGGTGTATTACGCTTGCTTGCATTGGTTGTTCATGCAGCTAAAGAAAAGGGCATCCCATACATTTCACTCGCCGATTTTGATTTGTCTATACAAGATTTACGGCGTGAGCTTGTAAAGTTCACCGGACCTCAATTCGAATCTATCATTGTCAAAGATATTACGTCCCCCGAAAGTGGTGCTAATAAACTGAATCTAAAAGTACCTGAATCTTGCCGAAGTTTGAAATTAGGTTCACGAACAGCTTCTGCTATTTTTATGTATTCCTTTACAGGAGGCATGGAAGCAGGTATTACCTTAACTGAAGCTAAACGAGCTGCAACCACAATGGATAACCTGGCATCAGCAATTAGTGATGTTCTTGAAGAATCAAAAAACTGTATGTTCTATCTAAAACATACCGGATCAAAATATATTTTCACGACTGAACCTACTCTTTACAGTGTTGTAAATGTAAAGATGGATAATATTAAAATGCCTTCCGTTGAGGAATTGCAACGCAAAATATTTAATGAAAACATAAATAACAACCGGTTAAAAAATTACTACCTGCCAAGGGCAAACAATGATGTGCCTGATACACCAGATTTTAAATTAGTTGTATTCTCCGATCGTGATGAAACTGCTATTAATGAATTAATTGAAAAGAAGGGTATTTCTCCACGTGTAAACCGCAATACCATCTTTGCAATGGTTCCTATGGAATCCGAAAAAAGCAGATTCGAAAATATCCTGAAAAAATACCTTGCCTACGAAGATATAAGTAAAGACGCAACTTTGAATTTATCTACCCAACAGTTATCGGAAGTATTACAGGATTTGAAAAAACTGAAGGGCGGATTAAGAGAAGACTTTCGAAATCTTTACCGTGTTTTACTCATTCCCGATAAATCCGGTTTTAAGGAAATGGATATGGGTATACCAACCTATGGTGATACAAAAAAAATTGATGATGAAATTTTTGACCGTTTGCGTTCTGAAGGAGATATCCTTCAAAAAATTGTTCCCTTGGTCATAAAAGAAAAATATTTGAAAGAAAAAAAGTTTGTCCACATTGATCCCATATACACAGCAAGCCTTACCACCCGAGGCGAAACACGCTTTGAAACCAAAGATATTTTGCTTACCTGCATACATGAAGGAGTAAAGAATGGCGTATTTGGTGTTGGTATTTTAGATGATGAAAAACCTGTCTGTAAATACTACAAAGAGCAACTGCCTGTAATTGATTATGGTGATTACATACTGATTGAACCCTTATATTGCAAAGAACAAAAAGTACAGGAAAAGAGTGAACAAGAAAATAAAGTCATTGGCACCGCAACATTAAAAGGCACCGATGAAATAAGAGAATCCGAATCAGTTATTGAAAAACCTAATGAAGGAAGTCCACCAATTCCAACAATGAGGGAGGTGACTTTACAATTTGATATTCCTTATGGCAAAACTTCAAATCTTGTTGGCATGCTCAATCTCTTACAGCGAAATTTCCAAAAACTCAATATTAATATTCATGCAACAGAAGGTGAAATTACCGAACAGGACCATGAAGATAAGATCAAAGAAACCTTAAGGCAGATGGGTATTGAAGCGTGAGTCACTATATTTTTAAAAACATTTCGCGTTTCAAGGTAAACTTAAGGATAATAAAAATATATGTACTTATTTACCCCCTGTTTCGTAAATTCAAGGGTTGTTAACAATTTCAGGGTTGTTTTTCTGTTTTTTTTCTAAATCTAAACGATATCAACCGTTTTCGGTTGATTGATCGTTTGTAAGATAGCTGATTTTACTATTG
>CAJBPB010000229.1 GCA_903957365.1 uncultured Bacteroidota bacterium | reverse complement strand
GGAAAACCTGAGGATCGTCCAGACAGAAGCAGAAGCAGCGAAGACAAGCCGTCGTTCAGAACCGAAAGACCAGCACGTAGTTTTGAAGACCGCAGACCAGCGCGTGATGCCGGAAGCGGAAAACCTGAGGATCGTCCATACAGAAGCAGAAGCAGCGAAGACAAGCCGTCGTTCAGAACCGAAAGACCTGCACGCAGTTATGAAGGAAAATCTGAAGACCGTCCTTTCAAAAGCAGAGGGACTGACGATAAACCAAAGCTGAGAAACGACAGTCCTTTCAAGAAATTTGAAATTAAAAAGAAACCCGAGAAAAAAGGAGAGGGCAGAAGATCTTCTTTCGGATCGGCAAAAGGATCAGATGATCGCAGACCAAAATCAGATGATCGTCCTTCATACAAAAGCAGAGGTGCCGACGATAAACCGTCGGGAAGGCCAGACAGACCTGCACGTAAATTTGAAGGAAAATCCGAATCAGGTGAAAGAGCCGAACGTCCACGTTCGTTTGAAGGCAGAAAAGGAACCGGATCAGGAAGATCAAATACCAATCGTTTCTCGAACCGCAGGTTGCCGGCATCCAAAGTGGATGGAACCGGAATCATACGTTTAAATAAATTCCTCGCTGATGCCGGTGTTTGCTCACGCCGTGAAGCCGATGTACTGATTCAGGCTGGAACCGTTACCGTGAATGGTCAGGTTGTGACCGAAATGGGCATGAAAGTGAGTGTGAATGATAAGGTAATATATGGTGGACAAACACTCAACCGTGAGACATTGCGTTATGTATTACTCAATAAACCAAAGGGTTATATCACTACCTCCGACGATCCTTATGAACGGAAAACAGTGATGGAACTTGTTGCCAATGCCTGTACCGAAAGAATTTATCCTGTTGGCAGACTCGATCGCAATACCACAGGATTGTTATTATTTACCAATGATGGTGAACTTGCCAAAAAATTGATGGCCCCACGTCATAATGTGAGCAAACTGTATCATGTTGAACTTGATAAACCCCTTACAAAAACTGATTTACTCAAAATAGCCGCTGGTATTGAACTCGAAGATGGTATCGCCGAAGTGGATGAGATTGCCTGGGTGACCGACGCAGAGAGTAAAAAAGAAGTTGGAATCAAGATCCATTCAGGTAAAAACCGTATCGTACGCCGCATTTTCGAAACAATTGGGTATGAAGTTATAAAACTCGACAGGGTGATTTTTGCCGGACTTACCAAACTTAACCTCACACGTGGCAAATATCGTCATCTTACACCTAAAGAAATTGCCTTGCTGAAAGCGGTGAAATAATCGTTTGACATATAACTGGTTACTTGAAGTGTCTGCCCATAATGTTTTGCGTTTTGTCTGGAAAGTTGGAATTCGGGGCATGAGCTGAAAGCGGGGGAGTATCTTCAGGTAATTCAAAATGTAGAATGCAAAGTCAAAATGCAAGGAGTCGGAAGTCAGAAGTTGGAAGACCGAAGTGTCCGTTTTTCGGCTCAAACAACACAATGAGGTTGAACTTTATCGATAAACTCAAAAAAAAAGCGGCCCGAAGGAATTCCGGACCGCTTTTTCGTTTTATAACTACAGCAAATTATTGTGATACAATCTCTACCCTTTTGGGTTCTGGCATAGCTTTGTGAATCGTTAATTCGTCGATCAGATTGGATGCTCCGGCAAATTTGTCGATGATAAACAGCACGTATCTGATGTCAACATTGATGGTGCGCTGCAATGCAGGTTCATACGCGATGTCACCGCTCATGGCTTCCCAGTTACCATCGAATGCGATTCCGATCAACTCACCTTTTCCGTTGATAACCGGACTTCCTGAGTTACCACCGGTAATATCATTGGTCGAGAGAAAACAAACAATCAGTTCGTTGTCAACACCATACGGACCGAAATCGCGTTTTTCGATCAGTTCGATGAGCTTTGCAGGAACAATGAATTCATCGTTGGTCGGGTCTTCTTTTTCAACAATACCATTCATCGTAGTGATATAACTGTATTGAACCGCATCCGCAGCTTTATAATCCTGCACGGTTCCGTAACTCATACGCATGGTCGAGTTGGCATCAGGATAGAAAACCTTGTTGGGTTGCATTTCGCGCAAGCCGGCAACATACAAACGTTTGGCCGTACTGAGTGAGCCTGCAGCAGCCTGATAACCGCCAGCTGCTTCCATCATCTTTGCCATAAAGGCATTGGAGAGAACAAGCGCAGGATCATTTTGCAGGGTTTTCAAATTAGGCTTGCTTAAAAATTCAGATACTTTGGTTTCATTCACAAAAATAGAGGTGGCGAACACTTCTTTGGCATAAGCGTAAAAATCGCCCTTGTATTTTTTGCTGATTTCTTTGATCACATCAACCTGCATCGCAGGATCTACTTTGCTGGCATAAATGGTGAGCAGTTCGGCAAGCACTTTCTGGTCGGCAATGGCTGAGTAATCCTTGTACTGTTCAGGAAGTGATTCTTTCAATGACTGAATGGTTTTTTCGAGTTCAGCCTTCTTATCCTCTTTCATTTTCCTGGCCATTTCTTTGTCTTTTGGCAAGTCTTTTTTGTCAATGGGAGACATAGCTGATTCCAGTCCGGCAAAATCAGAGGCAAAACCAATGATTTCGGCGCCATTGCTACCTGCCATGCTGGTATAAAGCAACGGAGCAATGGATTCACCCATTTGTGTATAGCCGTTTTTCATATCAGTCAATACATTACCGTATTTTTTTACCCGATTTTCATCCGCATTTACCCATGTGGTAAACTGATTTTCAAGTTCGCGTTTTTTATCAGAAACACCTAAACGATTGAGTCCACGTGTCTGTCCGATCAGGTATTTCCAGGTATTTGCAACAACAGCATATTTTGAAGCGTATTGTATTTTTACTTTTTGATCTGTATCCATGAATTCTTTCCAGACCTCTAATTTTTTACCAAAAAGATCAATGATGGCCGGGTATTCATCTTCAAGATTGAAATCGACACCGTCAGAAGTGAGGTAACGGTCAGTGGAACCAGGATAACCCCAAACCATAGAAAAATCGCCAGGTTTAACGCCATCCAGACTGATAGGCAGATGATGACGTGGTTTCAAAGGAATGTTTTCGGCTGCATAATTTGCAGGTTTGCCGTCAGGCGCGGTATAAATACGGAAAATGGAAAAATCACCGGTGTGACGCGGCCACATCCAGTTGTCGGTGTCACCACCGAATTTTCCAATCGCTGATGGTGGTGCGCCTACCAGACGAACATCTGTAAACACTTCATAAACAAACAGATAATATTCATTTCCTTCAAAGAAACTTTTTACAATTACATGGTAACGGTCGTCTTCTGAAGCAACTTTTTTCAGACGTGTGGTTACTTTCCTGATTTCAGCGGAACGTTCCTCGGCAGTCATGGTGTCACTTACATTCACCAGACAGCTATCCGTTACATCTTCCATCCTGATAAGGAATGAAACGGATAGTCCTTCATTGGGAAGTTCTTCCGATTTGTTCATTGCCCAAAAACCGTTTGTGAGGTAATCGTGTTCGAGTGAACTGTGGTTCTGAATTTTATCGTAACCGCAATGGTGATTTGTAAATAACAATCCCTGATCGGACACGACTTCAGCGGTGCAGAAATATCCGCCTGGCTTTGCGCCTTCAGACAATCCGACAATGGCATCTTTCAGACTCGATTGATTGACGCTGTAAATTTCTTCAGCAGTGAGTTGCAGTCCGTCTTTCTGCATATCCACATAATTCAGTCGCTCAACAAACATAGGTAACCACATTCCTTCGTCGGCATGTAAATTACCAAAAGCTCCAAGCATAAGGAATGCAAGTGCGTAAATGGTTTTTTTCATATTCATTTGATTTTTAAGGGTTATTTGTAGATGTATCGTAATATTTTTATTTATATATTGAAAATCAGATGCTTAGGTAATTTAACTATTTCAATTTCTGATTCCGGTTAATACGTTCATTTTTTGCGAGTATTTATTTCAATTATTGTCCGCATCCTCTCTTTTTAATGACTTTTCAGTGTCACTTTTCTATAATATGAATGACAGTCATCGAGGTACTGTTTATTGCAATGATGGTAAAGATGTAAAAAACTATACCATAAAATGCAACGAACTGTTTAACAATGAATTGTAAAAACAGTTCGTTAAAATATTTTTTTAATATGTTCGATATCAGACAGGCAACTGTACAAAAACGAACAATCAGTTCAAGCCAAGTACTTCAGGACCCATCTTGAAATAAATATCAACAGGCACGCCTAATCTGGTGATGCGGTCAAGGTCGGCCTGCAATTGTGGTTTGATTACACCTTCGGTCGCGATCCATGTTTTCACACCTTCATAATCGCCTTTGCCCTGCGATGTAAGGATCATGCCGGTAAGTTTCTTGCTTGCTTCCATCATTTTTTCAAGGTTGATTGAATAATGGCCACTTTCGTTGCGGGTAAAGGCTCCTTCCTCATAAAAGAAGTTGAAAGTCATCATATTGGCTTTCCCATGCGCACTTGAAGCGCCAAACCTGACCGACCTGAAAAATCCTGCCATAAAGGTTACATAGTTCTCCATGAGTTCAGTGTCCTGAAATTCGCCCATCTCATGCAGACGGGTAACGAGGTACAATCCAAGAATATCAGCTTTCGCTTCTTCGAGTGCCGAATATTGTTCGCGGAGTGCTTTGCGCACTGTGGAGGTTCCGTCAATGGTGTTTTTGATGCCCAGTCCATGGGCTACTTCATGAAACATAGTGTTGCTGAAAAAAGCGTCAAACGAAATGTATTTTCGCAGTTCGGGAGCAATCAGCTCGTCGGAGATAGGAACAAGGATTTTATCGAATTTCGCTTTCATCGCGTTTTTCAGTTGTAGTTTACGTGTTCCTTTTTCAAGTTGTACTTTTTCGTCATTCGGCAGGTTAATAGCAATTGTTTTTCCAGCCATATTACAATCACCTGCATAATAGACCACATCGTAGGCGTTGAGGTCAGCATCTGAACCCGGAATCTCTTTCTTATAAATATCATCTACCGGAAGCTGGGTTTGAAGCTGAGGCAAAAACTGCGCGTATCGGGATAATCTTTTGCTCCATTCTGTGTCTTTAATCAGAACAAAGGATTCATGTGAGGCTTTGTAACCGAACAAAGCGTCCACATAATTTTCTATTGGCCCAACCACAAAATCGATATTGTTTTCTTTTACATCCATCCATGCCAGATCACTGGCGTAGTAATCATCTGTGCGAAGCGCAGTTGCACGCAGTTTAAGATAATTTGAGAATGCTGCATCGGCAGCCAGTTCCGATGCTTTTTCAAGTAAAACCGCCGCTTCTTCAACCTGGGCTGCATAGGCTTCATGATACCATTTTGAAACCAGTTTGCCATTTTCGTCACGTTCGATACGAGTGTAAAGACTTGTTTTATCTGGATCATCAAAGCCTTCGAATTCTTCCTTTGTCATATCCTGAGGATAGAATTGTGCACCCAACGGCATTTCCGAAAATCCCTCAATGAAAGGTTTTTGTCCGTCAAGCTGATCCCATGGACCATAATTGATCTCTGCGAATTTGCGTAAGTTTTCATCTTTGATTCCGGCCAGAAAAGTATTTTTATCACCAAAATTCTGTGTCCAGAATATATCATCCATTATTTTTGCCGCACTAAAAAGCAGTTTCAGCATTTCTTTTTCATTCACACTCAAATGTGAAATATCGGAAGTCAGGGTAACCTCGGCATACTTATTCATCAGGGTTTCTGATGGATCAGGTGTTTTTGCTTGCTTTGATGCAGGCTGTTCACAAGCCGTCATCGAGAAAAGAATGCATAGGGTAACCGGCAGGATGGATAATTTCAGGGGTTTCATGATTCAAAAACTTTAATGGTTTAGAGGGCGAAATTACAGAATTTTAGCATCAGATTGTGTTGAATTGATATTGAATTCACATTTATTGAACAAGTTTCTCATCTCAGAAATCACCGGAAATCCTATGACTTTTAGGTAGAAATTTTTGATTTTATGAACAATTCTTTGGGTTGAAATGCGATTATTGCGCTGTAAATTTTTTTGTTATATAATAAGGTGTTAAACTATCAACTTCAATAATCTTATAAATCAAACCACGAATATCATAACGCCTGTGGCGGAGGTACGGACTATTTTTGTATCGTATTAACAATAAATAAATATTATCATGAAAAATCAAATGAAAAAACTCGCAGTCCTGATCGTTGGGCTGGTAACCGTTTTCAGTTTTATCCAATGCACCAAGGCAGAAGATACAACACCTACCACAACCGAAACAGCCAAATCGACGGCCGTTGTGCT
>CAJBPB010000228.1 GCA_903957365.1 uncultured Bacteroidota bacterium | reverse complement strand
TTGCTTAAAGCATTTTGCCAGGCATTAATTTCGTAGAAAACCCTTATCCTATAATTAATGTATTCAATAATCTCCGTGGTTGTAAATTTAGATTTTGAGTACATTAGTTCATAATATCGACTATTTACAAAACCATTTATTTCGTCATCTTTCAAACACACTATTTCATTTTTATGTTGAGTTATCAAATCACTACCCGATTTGAGTGCTAAATCGAAAAGACACATCGCATCGGGGTGTTCATTTAAATAATAAGCACTTCTGAAATTCTCAGGCAGAGGGTTTTTGTCAATTTTAAAATCCTGTTTTCCATTCAAAAAGTTACTTGGACAGCCAATAACATCTACGTTTTTTATCCCTGATGCAAAAAGCAATTCTGCAGTATACGATCCTCTTACACCTATAGTACATGATTTGCCAGAAAGTACTTTCAAAAATTTTAATATATCCGGGTTTATACTTACTTTTTCGGACAGAGAGGGGGCCTGAGCACCCAAACCTATACAAACAACCGGAATTTCAATTTTTTCTAAAAGCTCTGCCTGTGGTTTGATAGAAAACTTTTCACGAATGTAATTGGCCGCTGGAATTATTAATGCATCATATTTCTTGTTTACCATCCGGGGATCAAAATCATCACGAAATTCAATTTCATCGTGAAGGTTTCCAAGGTGATTTTGAACAGCATGACCAATGATCAAATTCCCGGAATTGGCATTCCGGTCGATAAACTTAGCCTTACTATCGCTATTGATAACTTTATTAAATGAAACTGCGCCCCACAAAAGGTATTTTTTCACTTACAAATTTATTACTATCCAAAAACCTGTAATAATGAATTGAAATCCCTATTCAATTACAACTAAGAATTGCACTGGAATTTTCCTAAATCATGCTGGCTGACCAGCTGTTGAAACCAGTTTGATCGATTTAGCGGACTAATGTTTTTGATATTCTAAATACCCGAAAATCCGGGATGAAATTTTCACAGCTTCGCCACTTCAGTCACAATTGGCATAGCGCTGACACGTAATTAAAGTATGTGAAACAGTTTGATTAAGTATCGATTGAAATATTCCTTCATCAGAGCGAGGTTGTAGTTTACTATCTATTATCAGCAACCAGTAAAATTATTCCCCTGATTTCAATTCCACTTTAAATCTGTTTCAGAGGCTAATTTAGTTTTTTTTTAAAAGGTTGTTTAAAAATGAAATCAATTCACCTTAAAAAATTCATTTTGAAATAAATTTTGTAGTTTTGTTTATGGACGGTACTACCACTACATTTCTAAACTTATGAAAAACATGTGGCTAAAAGGTCAGAAAATATAGTCAATGTCAATATGTTATGATTAGAAAGTACTTATTACGGTATTCAAACCGGTTTATTTCGGGATATCTGGTTCTGGCTTCAGACATTCTGATTGTCGTAATTTCCTTTATTCTGGCTTATATCATTCGATTCAATTTTGATATTTCTGAGATAAATTTATGGAGATTGCCTACCTATCTCCCACTTGTAACAGCGATTTCAATAGTCGCATTTCTGATTACAAGGTCTTATGTCGGAATTATCCGCCATACCAGTACCGCTGATATTCTGAGAATTTTTTATTCAGTAACTATTACTTCATTTACTCTGTTGATAATCAATACTTTGATATTGCTTTATCATTGGCCGTTACCAAAAGTTTTACCATTGAGTATCATAATCATTCATAGTTTAACATCTCTCTTTTTGATGATTTTTACCAGACTCCTTGCAAAAGTAATTTGGATAAACCTCATCAGAAGGAAACAGGATGCAACGAATGTGATTATATATGGAGCTGGCAAAGCCGGAATTCTCACAAAAAACACTTTGCTCAATGATATAGGCAATACGTATAATGTACTTTGTTTTGTGGACGAGAATCCTGGCAAGATTGGGAAAAATATTGAAGGGATTCCTGTAGTAAAGCCTTCGGTTATCACATCACAGTTTATTCGAAAGAAAAATCTGGATGAGGTAATATTTACTATGCACAATATTGATCCGGTCAAAAAAAGAGAAATAGCTGATGCTTTTCTTCAGCACAATGTTACTATAAAAAATATACCACCCATCGAGCATTGGATCAATGGTGAGCTTAAGATGAAGCAAATCAAGCATATAAAAATTGAGGATTTGTTACAGAGGGAACCCATTATCTTAGATGACAATACAGTAATAAAAGAACATAAGGATAAAGTTATATTGGTTACCGGGGCAGCCGGTAGTATTGGCAGTGAAATTGCCCGGCAACTTCTGCATTATCCATTATCCAGAATCATTTTGCTGGATCAGGCAGAGACTCCATTGCACGAACTTTCATTACGTTTTAAGAATATTTTTCCTGAATTTGAATCAAAAGCCATTGTGTTGATTGGCGATGTGAGTAATTTTGAAAGAATGGATTGGCTTTTTCGTATTTATAAACCGGATATTGTTTATCATGCCGCAGCATACAAACATGTCCCTATGATGGAAGAGAATCCGGGAGAGGCTGTCAGGGTAAATGTTTTTGGAACCAGAATATTAGCTGATACTGCTATTCGTTATGGTGTTCGGAAATTTGTGATGGTTTCAACAGATAAAGCAGTCAATGCATCCAATGTAATGGGCGCAACCAAACGTATAGCAGAGATTTATACGCAAAGTCTGAATAAAATTCAATCAATTGGCACCCGATTTACGACAACACGTTTTGGAAATGTACTTGGTTCAAACGGCTCGGTCATTCCCCTTTTCCGAAATCAGATAGAAGAAGGTGGTCCTATCACGGTTACCCATCCTGAAATTACAAGATTTTTCATGACAATTCCTGAAGCTTGTCAGCTTGTGCTCGAGGCTGGAACGATGGGGAATGGAGGTGAAATCTATATTTTTGATATGGGTCAGCCTATAAAAATTGTTGAATTGGCGCGTAATATGATTCGACTTTCAGGTTTGCAACCTGACATTGATATTAAAATTGCTTTCACCGGGTTAAGACCTGGTGAGAAACTTTATGAAGAATTGCTTAATATCAGTGAAAATACATTGCCTACCCATCATCCGCGCATCATGATTGCGAAAGTCAGGCAATTTGATCACGAAGTAATTTCAGACTACCTGAATGAACTCAGGGACATTTTAAACACAGATAATAATTTCAGTATTGTCGGTTGTCTTAAAAAGATTGTCCCTGACTATAAGAGTAGTAATTCCATTTATGAATCACTTGATTTTCCTGATAGTATAATTCGGGAAGAAGAAAAAATAAAATCAACCCCAATTGAATAACCATGAAACCAAAGAAAAAGCAAAAAATACAGGATTATCAGGGATGGCACTTTGATACAAAACAGATTATGTATGGTTTGGCATTGATTGCATACATTGTAATTCCAACATTCACCCCCAATCTGATGGCCCTTGATACCAATACACCCAAATTCTTTGCCACCTCACTCCTGAATCTTTTTGTGTTTTGCGGTATTTTGGCCCTTGAAGATAGAAAACAGATCTCCAGTTTTGC
>CAJBPB010000227.1 GCA_903957365.1 uncultured Bacteroidota bacterium | reverse complement strand
GATTTTACCTATGATGCAACCACCAAGAAAATCACCAAAATTGATGATTACTGGAATGATGTTCTTGACAAAACCATCACTTATGATTATTCCGTTTCCGGAAAATTAACGATTACCTCCGGCGATAACGCCACGGAATATGAATTAAACGCTGCCGGTTATATTTCTAAAGAAGTGTGGAGTGACGAAGAATGGGCTGCTTATGAGTACAATACCGATGGTTATCTTGTGAAAGTTATTGAACATTGGGGAGGCGAAGACCATTTGAAAATGGAAGCTGTTATTACCAATGGCAATACGGTTAAGCACACAACGTATGACGATGATGGTGTTACTGTTAAAAAAATCAAAGAATTTACTTTTACCACCGGTGACAATGTGAACGACATTCACCAGACAAGTATGATTGACAGCAATACTAAACCTATCGGAAACCTTTTTGGAAAACCAAGCAAGAAACTGGTTGATTATCTTGAGTATTGGGATCCAAGAGAAAGTCCGATTGAAGTTGGTAAAACTACAATTTCATATGAATTTGATGCCAAAAACCGTCCGTCAAAAATCACCAGAGCAGGTGCTGACTGGCAGGAAGTTTACACCTATACGTATGTAGATTAGTGGATTTGGTTGATTTCACTTATCGCATTTTTGTTTAGTGAGTAGTTGAAAGAGAGGTCAACCGTTTTTATAACGGTTGCCTTTCTTTTTTAAGCAAAAATCCAGATTTTTACAATTGCTCTTCTTCCAAAATCTTTGGGACGAAATATGTTTCTGATACACTTTTCATTCTGTATCACTTTCGTCTGAAACTTTTCCTGATGATTATTCATTCAATGAATAATAAAAGTAGTATTCGCTAACTATTTATAAATCAATTTTTAAAATAACGCCAGTAAAAAAGTAAAACTTTATGAAACCCATTCAACTCAAAGGTCTTTTTGGTGGAATAATTTTTCTGGTTCTGGCATTGGTTTTGCCTGTTCCTGAAGGAATGAGTTTGGAAGCACGTAATGTGGGTGCAATCGCAATTTTGATGGCCATCTGGTGGATGACGGGGTCAATTCCAATTTATGCCACAGCTTTTCTTCCGATGGTGTTGTTTCCATTATTGAAAGTGATGCCGGCCGGTGAAACTGCCATCAATTATGGTCACGATTTTGTTATTATGATGCTGACAGGGTTCTTCCTGGCAAAAGCTATCGAAAACCAGAATCTTCATAAACGTATCGCGCTGGTTCTGATTCACAAGCTTGGTTCAAGCCGAAAGATTATTTTATTGAGTATTATGATTGCCACCGCTTTTCTTTCGATGTGGATTGCCAATGTTACTGCGGCTTTGCTAATGCTTCCGATTGGATTGGCGTTGATTTTAAAGGAAGAATCTGACGCTGGCAGTACACGGAAATTCGGAGTGGCATTGATGCTTGGCATTGCTTATTCGGCAAGTATCGGCGGAATCGGAACAATCATCGGTTCACCAACCAATATGATCCTGAGCGGTGTGATGATGAAAATATTTCCAGATGCACCTCAGATCAGTTTTTTTGAATGGCTCAAGATTGGATTACCCATACTTATTATTTTCCTTCCGATAACATGGTTTTATCTTGTACGCTATTTCAAAATAAGTGGAAGCATAAGCGGAAGCGACACCATGATTTATGATGAATTGAAAGCTTTGGGGAAGATGTCGAAAGGTGAGAAATGGGTGTTATTCGTGTTTGCTCTGACGACTTTTGGTTGGGTATTTCGTGATGATATTGTCATCGATCAGTTTATAATACCTGGATGGAGCCCTTTGCTTGGCCTTGGTGAATATGTGCAGGACAGCACAGTTGGAATGTTTTCGACCATGCTGTTGTTTATGCTTCCTGCAGGTAATTCAAAACGGCTGCTCGATTGGAAATCTGCTTCACAGGTCCCCTGGGGTGTGGGAGTGATCGTAGGCGGTGGTTATGCTGTTGCCGGGGGATTCAAATCATCTGGTTTAGCTGACTGGCTTGGTCACCAGCTTCAATTTGTCAGTACCTATCCTTCATTCATCGTTTTAATTATTGTGGTCATTTTTATCCTTCTTTTCACTGAAATGAATTCCAATACAGCCACCGTAAATATTTTTCTGCCTGTTTTGGCAAGCATGGGTGTGGCAGGTGGGATCAATCCATTGCTTTTGATGATTCCTGCAACGATTGCTGCTTCCTTCGCGTTTATCATGCCGGCCGGTACAGGACCGAACACGGTTATCTTTGGAAGCGAGAAAATTACAGTGCCCGATATGGCAAAATGTGGTACAGGATTGAAGCTTATCACCATTGTGCTGCTACCGCTGATCTTGTATTTCCTGATTCTGCCCATCATGGGACTCGAACAGGGACTGCCATTCTGGGCAAAATAATGGATGCGGATAATTCAAGCGGATGATGCCTTAACTGCTTCTAAAACAAAAATCCGATTTTAACATGTGAATAAACAGTGCCAATTTCAGGTGAATACATGGCCGTGAATTCCATTGGCAGCACGCCTAGGTTATAGCCCAGTCCGAGTGAAAATCCATTAATCCATTTCAGCATTTCTTCATCATACAAATTAGTCAGGGTACTGTAGTTATAAATTGCTGTATTTATCTTTCCTGTAACAAAAAGGTTACCGGCAATATTATACTGAATCCCGACCAGAGCTGAAGTCAGAGAGGTGGTCGTTATCTGTCCTTCATTAAGCCCCACAAATACATTCTGTTTTTCTGAAAGTTTTTCTACGCCTCCCAAATAGAATTTATCGAAAATAAATCCCTGCGAATTCATTGTCAGTCCGGCCTGAAGATTATATAAAAACACCATTTTTTCACTTAATGAATGATATTCTGTAAAATTAACCATAAAACGATAAAATTCAGGTTTACCATCAATGAGTTCTGAAGTGTCAATCGATTGACCTTCATTGTTATATATTTCCAGTTTGGCTTTACGGTTAAATATAATACCCGCTTCAGTGATAAATTCATGTCCGCGTGTTGGAAAATTGGTGCGGTCGGTGGTTATTGATTCGGATCGTATGTACCCAAAGTAGTTTGAATTGTTTCCTTTAAATTTATAACCATCGGCAACTTCAGGTGAAAACATGTTCTTATGATATTTGAATCCCGATGCTATACTCCAGTTTGTGCCGATAACATATAGCGTTTTATTCAACGTTCTCCTGCAAATATAATAACAAAGCACTGGCTATCAGCATTTATTTGAGAATGAAATGAGAAAAGCAGGAGAATGGAGAATAAAACCGAGTTGGACTGTGCCGCTTTGCTATGGGAGTTCTATATTTTATGGTTGATATTTTTGTAAAACAGTTGCGTAAAGGTTTCTATTTTTTCTGATCGGG
>CAJBPB010000226.1 GCA_903957365.1 uncultured Bacteroidota bacterium | reverse complement strand
TATCACCCGGGGCTGCGATACCACTTTGTATGCTCCTGATACGGTATTGGTGCTGGATTATGCGGTTGGTCTCGATGAAAACATTTTGGATGGTCCATCTTTTTCTATTTCCCAGAATCACCCCAATCCGGTTACACAAGGTAATACAAGTTTTGAAGTGCAAATGAAAAAAGCCGGATACCTCACATTGGAAGTTGTGAATATAAACGGCATACATGATGTTATTGTTAGTAAATATCTTGAAACAGGAAAGCATGTTTTTGAATACTTTCCTGCGAGAAAGGGAATGTATCTGCTTTTAGCAAGCAATGGCGGCCAAATGCGAAATATCAAAATAGTCAATTACAGTGAGTACACTTTTCCGGTTAGTAAATTGGTTTACAAATCAAACGAATTCGAGCCTTCACAATCATTAAAATCCAAAACCATTTCATCCAATTTTGAATATTCTTGGGCCGACACCCTCTGGTACATAGGTTATGCGGAAACACCGGATAATATACATGGCAGCGATGTGACGGAAGGCTATCCTGACGTAAACAGCCTTGTAAGGTTTGATATCATTGAGGGCTTGCCCTGTAAAGGCACTGAAGCCGTGAAACATGGCGGGAAGTTGTATGCGACCGTTCAGATTGATGATGAATGTTGGCTTAAGGAAAACCTGAACATAGGTACCATGATCCATGGCGACTCAACCATGACCGATAATGGTTTCATCGAAAAGTATTGCTATGACAATGACCCAGCCAACTGTATTGAATACGGAGGCTTATACCAATGGGATGAATTGATGCAATATTCTGAGGGAGACGGCACACAAGGCATTTGCCCTCCAGGCTGGCATATTACTTCGATTGACGAATGGAATCACTTAACTGATAGCCATCCCGGGTTTACGGTAAAGGAGCGAGGTACAATGCATTGGGCTGACGGGAATAATGCGACCAATTCTACTGGTCTTACCATACTACCTGGTGGTTACAAATGGTGGGACACTGGTGTATTCTATCAATTACATGAAAATGGTTCTTTTTATACTTCAACAAGATTGCCTTCTCCACCTTCATGGGGGGTGTGGGTTAAGGGATTTTTATATAATGACAGTGGCTCTCATTCAGGTAACGCTTACAAAACACATGGTTTTGCAGCCAGATGTATAAAAGATGTGGATTAGAACCAGAAAATTTTTCACTACAACTGATTTAAAAAAGGATTTGCCGTCCTTCCTATTCAATCTATAAAAACAGGAAAGCTTCACTGTGAGGCATCCTGCATATTTTTTCCATTTTGCAAATTATTCGTTAACAACATAAGGCCATGAAAATACAAATTCTAATATTCATCATAATACTTCAAACGTTTACCCTAAAATCGCAGGTTTTAAAAACGAATTATATTTCCAATGACACCACCTGGTCATCTGATACAGTAAAAATTTACAATGATGTTGTGATTGAAAACCAGGCTACCCTGCAAATAGATCCGGGAGTTTATGTAGAATTCCAGGGAAATTACAGCCTTGAAGTTTATGGAAAAATTATTGCAAATGGCTTTGCAAATGATTCTATTGTTTTTACGGTTAATAACCATGATGCGATAGACGATACCTCTACTTCAACTGGAGGATGGGGTAGCATAAAGTTGCTTACAAACAGTAGTGATACATCCAAATTTAATTATTGTCGTTTTTCCTATGGAAAGGCAGTAGTGCCAGGTGAATGGAGTGATGATCCATACAATGAAGATAATAAAGGAGGGGCAATTTATTTAAATGGATATGCAAATTTGATTATTAGAAATTCGACTTTCTATCATAATAGGGCTAACCATGCCGGAGGAGGAATAATTGTGAAAAACTGTTCCTCAGTTAGATTGTTGAATAATATTTTTAGATACAATAACGTATATCATTATGGTGGTGGTGCTCTTATTGAGAGTTCTAACCATACTATTGTATACGCGAATCAATTTATTTCAAATATCTCGTTTTACACACTAAATATTTATCCATATGCTGGTGTTGGAGGCGTTGGAAGTGGTCTGGCTGTTTATTGTAATTCAACCATAACAGGTAATAATTTTTATAATAACAATTCTGTTAATGGTGCACTTTATGAAAGTTCATACAATTCATTAATTTACAATAATATCATAGCAAATAATATGGGATGTGGAATGATTGCAGGGGGATGGAGTACAAGTATTTCTAAACTCATTAATAATACTATTGTAAATAATTTGTCATATAATTTTATAAGCGGAATTGAGTTTTTTAGTCCATATAATGAAATGAGGAACAATATTATTTACGGAAATGGTGGTAGTCCTGGCTGGCCTGATGCTGTTCAGGTTTATACAGCTTTTGGAAATTTAGCTGATTTCTCCTATGGTTGCAACCCCGATGAACCATTATATTACGAAGGTGAAGGAAATATCCATGATGATCCAATGTTTGTAAATCCCACAGCCGGTGCTGGACCTGATTATGATGGATCGGCAGCCGATTGGTCATTACAAAACAGTTCACCCTGCGTAAACACTGGCACTCCCGATACCACAGGTTTAAACTTACCTGAGCTTGATATTGCAGGTAACCCACGTTTATATGGTATTCGCATTGATATGGGCGCTTACGAAAACCAGGAGGTTGTGGGCTTGCCAAAGAATCCATTAGTAAATTCAAAACTTGAAATCATACCAAACCCGTTTAAGGACAGCTTTTCAATTAATTTATTTGGAGAAAACAAAATCAACCGCATTTCGGTGTTGAACCAATCGGGTATTACAATTCGAAATATGGAGCAATTGCCAACCGATGGTTTTATGCTAATCGATTTAAATGGCTATCCATCAGGATTATACCTTGTGGTTGTGGAATATGAAGATGGAACACGAAGAGTAGAGAAAGTGCTGAAAATGTAGGGTTGATAGGTTGATAGGTTGATGGGTTGATGCCCTTCGACTTGCTTCGACTGCGCTCAGCAACCACCGTTCAGGGTGACAGGTTGATATGTTTATAGGTTGATAGGTTTATAAGTTGAATAGCTCGCCAATAAAGCGGTTTTTTTCTTCGTGTCTTTTGTGCCTTATTTGTGTTGCTTTGTGACACTTTGTACTTCTGTATATAAACGATTTCGGAGCCTGTTATTATGGTTTGTTTGTATTAAAAATCTGCGTTTGCCTCTGTATTGAAGCTTCATGAACCAGTTCGAGCATCGAAAGTAAAAAAGCCGGATCAAGGCCCAGACTTGTCCCAATGGCGAGCCGGTCTTCGATAATGTGCTGCCAGCGCTTCAGTTGCAGGATGGTGATATTGTTTTCTTTTTTGTAATCCCCTATTTCTTCGATGACTTCCATCCTTTTTGCAAGCAATTGAATAAGTTCTACATCGAGTTTATCAATCTCACTCCGCAGTTTTTCAAGATGGTGTTCAAACTCAATGCTGCCAGTGTATTTGCGTATTACTAATTTTGAGAGCATATTGGCCAGCGCTCCGGGCGAAAGTTGCTGCGCAGCATCGGTAAGGGCTTTGTCGGGATGGATATGGCTTTCAATCATCAATCCGTTTGTTTCCAGGTCGAGCGCCTTTTGCGCCACATCCTGCAACAGGTCACGTCGCCCGCAAATATGACTGATATCGGTAATGACGGGCAACGAAGGAATCAATCGTTTTAGTTCGATCGGTATTTCCCACATGGGTGCATTGCGGTAGGGGGATCGGTTGAAATAATGAAAGCCGCGGTGGATGGCGGCTACCTGTGTTATGCCAGCCGAATAAAAACGTTCAATGGCACCAATCCATAGCTTTAAATCGGGTGTGAGTGGATTTTTAATCATCACCGGAATATCAACACCATGCAAGGCATCGGAAAGTTCCTGCACCGAAAACGGATTTACTACCGTGCGGGCGCCAATCCACAAAATATCTATTCCGTGTTTCAGGGCCTGTTCGATATGGGTTGGATTTGCCACCTCGGTAGTTATCAGAAATCCGGTTTCAGCTTTCACCTTTTGAAGCCACTTCAGTCCCTGAATGCCAATACCCTCAAATTCTCCCGGACGGGTTCTCGGTTTCCAGATTCCGGCACGAAATATCTTTACCTGTTCTATCTTCCTTAACTCACGGGCGGTTGCCATCACCTGCTCTTCGCTCTCCGCACTGCACGGGCCACTGATAACAAAAGGTTGTTCCTTTATATGTAACCAATCCGAAACCTGAATGTTTGTACTTTCCTGACTCATAATTTTCTTCTGCTACAAAAGTAATACTTTCAGGAAAGACAAAACAGAATACGAGATTATAGATTAAGTAAACGGGGGCCGCGATATAATCTGATAATGGATTCCAATTGCAAAATGTTGTATTTTTGAATCCGTATGGAAGACGAGATAAAAAATATTGATTCTTTAGCAAATTATTGGCGCGAATCCTCTGAACAGAATTACGCTACCATGCAAAATTTAATAAAGACGAAAGAGTTTTCCTGGGCGTTGTTTCTGGGTCATCTTGTAATCGAAAAATTACTTAAAGCCCTCTACGTTAGAAGATTGGAAAAACATCCTGTCTTTTCCCATGATTTACTTCGGTTGGCTAACAAGATAGATGTTGAATTACCAACGTCCTTTGAGGAATGGTTAGATGAAATTACAACCTTTAATATAAATGCCAGATACGATGATTACAAACAAAGTTTTAATAAACGCTGTACCATCGACTTTACTATTGAATGGATTGAAAAAATAGAAAAAATAAGAAAATGGTTGATCAATCAATTATAGACACTGCAACTCGCTATATTCAAAGTATTCCAGAAAGCATGGAAATAAAAAAGGCGTATTTGTTTGGTTCCTACGCTAAGGGAAATGAACATATTGATAGTGATATAGATATTGCTGTTGTATTGGGTAGAATGGACGATTTCTTTACTGTTCAAATGCAACTTATGCGCCTGCGCAGATTAATCGATCTTAGAATTGAACCACATCCAATCTGGGAAGGAGATTTTAATATTCAGAATCCTTTTGCTTATGAGATTGAAAAGACTGGAATTCCCCTGAAACCGTAATTATCTTCCAGTTAATCTTCCTGTTGACACAATTATATAAATTGATGTATATCTGATATTTACATTATTTTTATTGTGATAATGCAAAGTACTGCCCAATTTTTCGTTTTTTTGCACTGAATTTGAAAACCAAAAATAGTGAAACGTACAGAA
Source organism: uncultured Bacteroidota bacterium (assembly GCA_903957365.1). GTDB lineage: Bacteria > Bacteroidota > Bacteroidia > Bacteroidales > F082 > CAJBPB01. Next base: position 22,116 of record CAJBPB010000226.1, on the reverse strand, counting down.
ATTAAGGCTGCACTTGAGATGCAGGATTTTGAGCAGGAAATCAATGTAAAAGGTTGGGTTAGAACAAAACGCGGCAGCAAAAACGTTGCATTTATCGCGCTGAATGATGGCTCCACGATCAAAAATCTGCAGCTTGTGGTTGACCTTGAGAAAATTGCTGAGTCGGAACTCGCTTTCATGCATACCGGTGCTTCCGTTTCGGCCACTGGATTATTGATTCCTTCAGCAGGAAGTGGTCAAAGTGTTGAATTAACAGTTCATTCTATTGAATTGCTTGGTGCTGCTGATCCGGATGAATTTCCATTGCAACCCAAAAAACATTCACTCGAGTTTTTGCGCGAGAAAGCGCATCTTCGTTTTCGTACCAGCACATTCAGCGCTGTAGCCCGATTGCGTCATGCCATGATTTTTGGTGTTCATAAATTCTTCAACGACAGAGGATTTTACAATATTCATTCGCCCATCATCACGGCATCAGATGCCGAAGGAGCCGGTGAAATGTTTCAGGTAACCACATTGCATCTCGACAATTTACCAAGAACTGAAGACGGTAAAATTGATTACAAACAGGATTTCTTCGGCAAATCGTCCAATCTTACCGTTTCAGGTCAGCTGGAAGCTGAACTTGCCGCATTGGCATTGTCTAAAGTTTATACTTTCGGTCCGACTTTCCGTGCCGAAAACTCAAATACTTCCCGCCATCTGGCTGAATTCTGGATGATTGAGCCTGAAGTGGCTTTCAATGATATCACCGATGATATGGATCTGGCCGAAGATATGCTTAAATACCTCATTCAGTACGCATTGGAAAATTGTGCTGACGATCTTGAGTTTCTGAGTAAACGTCTGGAGGAAGAAGAAAAAAACAAAAAAGCGGATGAGAAATCAATGGAGCTCATCACCAAACTGAAGTTTGTGCTTGAAAATTCATTTGAACGCATCACCTATACCGAGGCCATCGATATCCTGAAAAACTCGAACCACAATAAAAAAGGCAAATTCAGTTATCCGATCGAAGCCTGGGGAGCCGATCTTCAGTCAGAACACGAACGCTATCTGGTTGAAAAACATTTTAAGCGTCCGGTCATTTTAACGGATTATCCTAAAGAAATCAAGGCATTTTATATGAAACAAAACGAGGATGGACGCACAGTACGCGCCATGGACGTATTGTTCCCCGGAATCGGTGAAATCATTGGCGGTTCACAACGCGAAGAGGTGTATGAAAAACTTCTCAACCGTATGAACGAAATGCACATTCCTATGGAATCGATGTGGTGGTACCTCGAAACACGCAAATTCGGCACAGTTCCTCATGCTGGTTTCGGACTGGGATTCGAACGTCTGATGCTTTTTGTTACCGGAATGGGAAACATCCGCGATGTGATTCCTTTCCCAAGAACACCTTTGAACTGCGAATTTTAATATAAACCTGAATACCGGAAACAAAAGACAGAAGCAATTTTATCTATTGCTTCGGTCTTTTGCATTATAAAGTCAAAAAGCTGATGAAAAATTTCATCATTTATTAAATTAATGTTTTTCAACCAGTTAGAGAATAATGTTAATATAAAAGCCATATATTGACCCAGAAAAATATGAAATCAAAGTTTCTTTTGTAAATTCGTGTCTGAAATCGACTTCAAAACACTATAAATGCTTAAACAAGGGTTACAACAGAAACTGTTACAAAAGCTTTCACCACAGCAGATTTTGCTGATGAAATTGCTTCAGATTCCGTCGATGGCCCTTGAACAGCGCATCAAACAGGAGATTGAAGAAAATCCAGCTTTGGAGGTCGAGGAAAACTCAGATCTGGACGAAGCGCCGGAAGAAGAATTTGAATCGGAAACAGAAGTGGACGATGATTATGATGGTGACGACAATTATGATAGCACCGACGATGAGTTTGGATTTGAAGATTATATCGAAGACGACGATATTCCAAATTACAAACTGAATGCCAATAACAGCAGTGCCGACGATATGCATTATGAGTCGCCCTCATCAAGTGAACCGAGTTTTCAGGAATTATTGATACAACAACTTGGTTTCAGGGTACTTGACGAAAGAAAAAACAAGATTGCCCTTTATATCATTGGCAACCTTGATGATTCGGGTTATCTGTCGCGACCACTCGATGCCATGGCTGACGATTTGTTGTTTAATACCAATATCAAGACAAATAAAAAGGAAATTCAGGAGGTACTCTTTGTCATACAGGAATTCGATCCTCCTGGAGTGGGCGCCCGAAACCTGCAGGAATGTCTGCTTATCCAACTCAAAAGAAAACAAAACGAAGAATCGGAAATCAATTATAAACTTCCGATTATGATTATCGAGAGGTTTTTTAATGAGTTTACCAAAAAACACTATGATAAAATTATCAAACGGGCAAACATTAACGAAACAGAGCTGAAAGATGCGCTTGCAGAGATATTAAACCTCAATCCAAAACCAGGCAGCACATCCGAAGAAAGTATTAGTGGCAGTCATTATGTTATCCCCGATTTTATCATTCATAATCAGAATGGTGACCTCGAACTTTCGCTAAGCAGCCGGAATGCGCCGGATCTGCGTATCAGCAGTCATTTTATCGAGATGATTAAGATGTATTCCGATACAAAAAACCACAAAGGCAATAAAGAGGCACTCAATTTTGCCAAAGCTAAAATTGATTCAGCAAAATGGTTCATCGATGCCATTCAACAAAGGCAGAACACACTGATCGTCACAATGAATGCGATCATGAACTATCAGAAAAAATATTTTATTACGGGAGACGAAACCACACTTCGCCCGATGATTCTGAAAGACATTGCAGAAGTGGTCAACCTCGATATTTCAACCATTTCACGTGTTGCCAACAGTAAATACGTACAAACACCTTTTGGTACCTTTCTTCTCAAAAGTTTCTTCAGTGAATCGATGCAAAATGAAGAGGGAGAAGAGATCTCAACCCGCGAAATAAAGAAGATTCTCAGCGATTGTATTGAAGCCGAAGAAAAAGGGAAACCACTTACTGATGAACAATTGATGGTTATTCTGAAAGAAAAAGGCTATAATATTGCACGTCGCACAGTAGCCAAATATCGTGAACAATTGAATATTTCGGTGGCCCGACTCCGTAAAGAATTATAAATGAACGAAATGCACCCAATACCTGGTAAATGGGAACTTTCTGTTGCCAAAGGGGTGTCAGTTATTTTTCATCCTGCTTTGCTTCCAACCTGGCTGTATCTTTCACTGGTTTTCTTTACTCCAACTTACATCCTTCAGATTCCGGCAGGAATGGAATGGGTTTTGGCAACTTTCATTCTCTTCTTGTCATTTGTATTTCCGTCTGTCATTTTATTGCTGATGGTAAGGTTAAAATTTATCAGATCCATCACACTCAATGAAAGAATTGAACGGAACGGGCCTATCCTCATTTCAGCTGTTTTCTTCTTCCTGACATATTACTTTCTCGATTATTTTGGCTTCATTCCCGTTTTCGGCTATTATCTTCTGTGTGTGACAAGCATTTCATTGCTGGCAATGATGATCAATTCATTTTGGAAAATCAGTCTGCATGCAATCGGACATGGCGCTACCCTTGCAACTTATATCAGTCTGGCATTACTCGTTGAGATCCCTTTGATTTTGATTGCCTTCGTTGCAGTTATCGGAGGAATTACTGCAACAGCACGACTTTTGCTCAATGCACATACACCCAAAGAAATTTATGGCGGTTATATTCTTGGTTTTTTTACGATGATGTTACTGTTCAGGATGATTTCCTGAGAAAACGCAAAGTATTGCTTAGAACGGACTGATTGTCAAACCCACTGAAACAGGATTAAACTCAGGCCCGGTACCACGTTCGAATGTGCGACCGATCTGATAGTAACCAAATAAACTTACCCATCCATATCCGATGCGGAGCGTTGGCCCGTAAGTATAGGTTTCAAGTAAATTGATTCGTTTACGTTTTTCATACACACGTGGACCTGTAATCGTTTGATCACCGATGTATTTTTCCTTGCTGTCGATTAAAATTCCTACTTTAAATCCAATACCCAGTTTCCATTTTTTACTGAACTTCAGTCTCAATTCGGCAGGGATATCAAGATAAACCAGATTTACTTTCGATCTTTTATAATTATTGGTGATCGGACTGAAAACAATTGTATCGGCGTGTAAATCAACGATTCGTGTATCTGAATATAAATTATGTGAACGAATTCCCAGTCCTAATGCGAAAATATGGGGAGATTTAGCCAATTCAAAATTGTAGGTGCCAAACACATTGAACCCTGGATTGAAAGTAGCTGCATTATAATTAACAGGTGTCTTGGTTATAAAATCAGTGTAAAAATCAAAACCGATGGTATATTTCTTACTGGTCTTATCTGTTATTATTTGTGCCTGGGAAGCAAATATTACTAATAACAAACTGATAATCAAACCGGTTCTTTTCATAGGTTCTGGTATTATTGTATTCAAATTGTAGTTAACGCTTACAAAAGTAAGAAATATCGGAGGACAAAACCCATTTCAGGCCAGTCAAGTAAAGGAAATGCATTAATTTATGTTAAATCGAACTGCCCTTGTGTGTTGATATGGACTGAAAGCATATACCTTAACAATCTGATGATCAACTAAAATTCAGCTACTTTGAAAATCGGAATATTAAGTGTCTGTCCATAAAGACGAGAGTTTGATTCAGAATGTTCGAGTTCGAGGTTTCGATGAGCTGAAAATCAGGAGTGTACTGAACATGACTGATTTGAAGATCGAGAATAACGAAGAAATAGGACATTATGACCAAACTCTATTTAAATCACTTTTTGATCATGCCATCTAATAATGTATGCATCGAATCGCTGTTCCATTTTGCAGCGCCGCGTTTTTCGATAACGATTTTGTTTTCAGGACTCACAACAAATGTCGCAGGAATACTGTTGGTCCCGAATATATTTGGAACCGATGATTGGATAATATATACAGGAAGGTCATAGTTCTTTTGTTTCATAAAGTTTCTGACCGTTTCGGCGGATTCATCCGTTATCAGCAGAAAAACCACCTCATCGCGATACGATTGGTAAAGATCGCTTATTTCGGGCAGCTCGGCCACACAAGGCGGACACCACGTAGCCCAGAAATTGATAAAAACAGGCTTCCCCTTAAAATCAGAAAGTTGAACTTCTTTGCCCTCAATTGAAATTAGCCGCCATTGCAATGCTTCATAAGAGACCGTTTTTTGTTCATCAGGTTTTAATGTTCCGGGCGAGGTTGAGATAATCCGTATCGCGAATGAACTGATTTCCTTTCGTGAAGCCGGAATCAAAATTGCAATCAGAAAAAGTACAAATACAGCATCACTTATCTTACCAAACAAGGATTTTTCATTTTTATAGTTTGTCCATTTTCTGCGGATATATTCAATCATCTGATTTTATTTCTGTTAGATAAAGTGTTTGATTATTAGATTTATAGTGATTTTTGCAAAACAATCCGCTGGTCAAGCAGATGATCAATTTCAGCTTCCGTAAGCGAAGGGTTGGTTAAAAGTTCATCTATTTTTTTTATTTCCTGTTCTTTTGAAGAATTGGCAGGAACATTCTGTGTAACATTTTTTACTGGTTCAATGACGGCAGATTCATATGCTTCTTCACCCAATTGCTCGCGCAATTGTTTGATAAACATGACAAGCATTTCTTTCATGGGTTCATTCACCTGGTTCGCCATTTCGAATGAAATCTGGTCTCTCATTGATTCATAACCCGACAAAAAAAGCTTCAGCTGTTCAAATTGAAAGCGGTTCATGCCAGGCATATCCTCAATCGGATGCTTCTCGACAAGTCGTTTGAACAACCTGAAAAGTTCGTCTATATTCTTTTTAAAATCATCGTTTTCCATAACAGATAGTATTGATTAATAATGTCACACAAGAATCATGCAAATTATAATCACAGCAAAATAATTCTATGATTTTGATAAAACACCCGGAAGGAATGATTTGTTTTGTGAAACGCGAAAATATCCTTCGTTTACCTGTTGCACTTCTTCAACAGTATAAAAAGCATTCGGATTTGACAGATTGATAATCCTCAATGCATCCTGCAGATCCTTTCGTTTCATGGTACTGAAAAGTATTTTTACAGGGCCGTCTCTTCCCTCGGCATCCGCGCTGGTAACGCCATAGTTGGCTTCACGAAGCCGCTGAATCAATTCAATGGTATTCTTTTTGGCAATAATCCGAATGATAACTGTTCCTAAAGTCATCTTTTCAACAAGGATAATTCCAATATAGTTGCCGGCAGCAAATCCGGCTCCATAACCAATATAACTCATAAAGTTATCGAGGTTCTTCATAATCTGACCGATCGCAACCAGCCAGATCACCACTTCAAAAAAACCAAGAATGGGAGCAAGCGTTTTATAACCCCGCGAAACGAATATCATGCGTATGGTATTGATTGTCACATCCATGATGCGCGCCATTGCGATCAGCAGCGGCAATACCACCCAGAAATAAAAATCGGATTGTAAGAACTCTGACATTTGTTTGATGTTTGATATTAGAACAAATTTAAACAAAAAAGCCCCGGAGTCCGGGGCCTTAAATGCATTTATTTCATTTCCATTCTTTTACAAAGGAATATTACCATGCTTCTTGGCCGGATTGCTCTTCGATTTGGTTTTTGTCATTTCCAGGGCCTGAATAAGTTTCAAACGGGTCTGGCGTGGCAGAATAATCTCATCAATATAGCCTAAAGCAGCTGCTTTATATGGACTGGCAAAGGTTTTGCGGTAATCGTCGATTGCCTCTTTCCTTTGTTCATCAGTCAGTTTATTTTTATAAATAATATTCACAGCACCTTCTGGTCCCATCACGGCGATTTCAGCGGTTGGGAAAGCATAGTTGATATCGGCACCGATGTGTTTGCTCGACATCACATCATACGCACCACCATAGGCTTTACGGGTAATCACCGTTATTTTAGGAACTGTGGCTTCAGCAAATGCATAAAGTAATTTAGCTCCATGCTTGATGATTCCACCAAATTCCTGTACTGTACCAGGTAAGAAACCGGGAACATCTTCAAAAGTTATCAACGGGATATTGAAAGCGTCGCAGAAACGGACAAAACGTGCCGCTTTTATGGAGCTGTCGATATCCAGTACACCTGCCAGAATTGCAGGTTGATTAGCAACAATACCCACAGGTTTTCCATTGAGCCGGGCAAAACCAATAATGATATTTTTTGCGTAATAAGGCTGAATCTCAAAGAAATTACGGTCATCAATCACCTTGGTAATGATGTCGTGCATATCATACGGTTTGTTCGGATCGTCAGGAACAATCGTATCAAGATCTTCATCTTCACGGTATTGATTGTCGGTACAGACCTTAACAGGCGGATCTTCCATATTATTTGAAGGCAGGAAACTCATCAGCTCACGCAGCATCATCATGGCTTGTTCATCGTTCTCAGCCATCAGATGGGCGACACCGCTCTTGCTGTTGTGCGTCATGGCTCCGCCAAGATCTTCTTTGGTAACTTCTTCATGCGTAACGGTCTTGATTACATCGGGACCAGTGACAAACATATAAGAAGTATTTTTCACCATCATGATAAAATCGGTAATGGCAGGAGAATATACTGCTCCGCCGGCACAGGGTCCGAGGATAGCTGATATCTGCGGTATAACACCAGATGACATTACGTTGCGGTAAAAAATATCAGCATAACCTCCAAGGCTTTCAACACCTTCCTGAATACGGGCACCACCCGAATCATTCAATCCGATAACCGGTGCACCCATTTTCATGGCTAAATCCATGATTTTAACAATCTTATCGGCATTGGCACGACTTAATGAACCACCAAAAACAGTGAAATCCTGTGCAAATACATACATAAGTCTGCCATCAATTTTTCCATAGCCTGACACAACACCATCACCAAGGAATTTTTGCTTGTCCATATCAAAATCGGTGGTCCTATGGGTTACAAACTTGTCTATTTCGACAAATGTATTCGGGTCGAGAAGGTCAATAATACGTTCGCGGGCAGTTTTGCGTCCGGCGTCATGTTGTTTGACAATTCTGTCCTCGCCACCGCCCAGTTCGGCCAGACGGCTGTTTTCTTCTAAAAGTTTAAATTTGTTCTCTGATGACATGTTTTATGTTTTATGTTGATCAGTAATTTCTTTTATTCAATCACCACCATGGGTTGATCACCGCTTACAGTATCGCCTTCTTTCACAAGAATACGTTTTATTTTACGATCCTGCTTGACTTTGTACTCACTCTCCATTTTCATGGCTGAAACTACTACTATCGTGTCACCTGCCTTCACAAAGTCGCCCTCCTTGAAGAGAACTTTTACTACTTTTCCAGGCATCGGTGATGATATCACATTTTGGTCTTCCCCTTCATCCTTGCGGCGGTTCATCAGATATTTTGTTTCAGCATCGATTATCTCAACATCAAATGCTTCATACAGGGTATTCACTATATAGCTTTTGCTGTTTCGACCTTCAACCAGTTCCACATTGAATGATCGGTTTTCGTGAAGAATGCTGTAAACACCTTTTTCTACTTCGGCGATATCGAGTTCATAGTAATTCTTATCAATCAGGATATTGAATTTGGTGCCTTCGCGACTGAGCAGTTCAATTGTTGAATGACGGTCATTTATTTTTACTTCGTATGACATTGTTGTTCAGTTTTTTATAGAATCACAGACGGAGAATAGAACGTTTTCTGCCAAAATCTTTCCAATTGTTTCCAAGTTCTTTTGTGGTTTGTTCGACCTGCAAAGAATCGAGTTTGGTAATATAATCGACGAAAGCAGCAATCGCAGCTACGTCCATACACCTTTCGGTGCAGTTGTTTCGTTTTTTCAGGTATTCCTGATTCTCTTCAATAAAATGGGTATTGTAGCGTCCTTTGATAAAATCGGGAACTTCCAGAATACGATGAAGGTATGGGATTGAGGTTTTTACTCCGGTTATTTTGTAGGCAAATAACGCACGCTTCAATCGGGAAATGGCTTCTTCACGGGTTTGAGCCCAAACGATCAGTTTAGAAATCATCGGGTCATAATACATGGGTATTTCATATCCTTCATATACATAACCATCATGACGCACACCCAATCCCAGAGGTTCGCGAATGTGTTTGATGATTCCGGGTGAAGGCATAAAATTATTGTCAGGATCTTCGGCATAGATCCTTACTTCGATAGCATGACCACTTTGCTTGAGGTCCTCCTGCTTGAATTTCAAGGCATGCCCATTGGCAATATGTATTTGTTGCTTTACCAGATCTACACCCACCACACGTTCGGTGATAGGATGTTCTACCTGAAGCCTGGTATTCATTTCAAGAAAATAATAATTAAGATTATCATCAACAATGAATTCGATAGTTCCGGCACCGTAGTAATTCACTGCTTTGGCAGCAGCTACAGCATCAGCGCCCATTTTCATTCTGACTTCCGGCGTCATGATAGGTGAAGGTGTTTCTTCAACCACTTTCTGGTGGCGACGTTGCACAGAACATTCACGTTCGAAAAGGTGAACAATATTTCCATGTTTATCCCCCAAAATCTGAAATTCGATGTGATGCGGCGATGAGATATATTTTTCAATATAAACAGCGTCATCTCCAAAAGCGGCTTTGGCTTCCGAACGTGCTCCACTGATCGCATTGATGATATCTTCCTCTCGTTTCACAAGTCGCATTCCTTTACCGCCGCCGCCTGCGCTTGCTTTGATCATTACCGGAAGACCGATTTTCATAATGACATCGATGGCGGTTTTAATATCGTGGATTGGCTCAGTTGTTCCGGGAACTACCGGAACACCAGCGGCAATCATTGTTTTGCGGGCGGTTATCTTATCTCCCATCGTATCGATGGCATAAGGCGAAGGGCCAATAAATATGATTCCCTCTTTCTCACACATTCTGGCAAAATCTGCATTTTCTGAAAGAAATCCATATCCGGGATGGATAGCATCGGCACCGGTCAGCCTGGCCGCTTCAATAATCTTATCCTTTCGTAAATAACTTTCTGAAGAAGGAGCCGGACCAATACAGACAGCATCATCAGCATAGCGGACGTGCATCGCTTTTCGATCTACATCAGAGTAAACGGCAACTGTTTCAATGCCCAATTCGCGACATGATCGCATTACCCTGACTGCAATTTCTCCCCTGTTTGCAACCAATACTTTTTTTATCATATTTCCGGGTTAAATTGTTGTTATTCAGTAAGATTCCAAAATATCAATCCTACAAAAAAGCCAGTAAAGATATACAATTTCTTTTATAAAGGTAATTTAGACTGAATTAAGTTTGCATTTACATCAGGTATGTAAGTATTTCATTTTTAAACCAATCAAAGAAGAATTTTGAAAAATAAATTTGAAATTCATTGATTAATACTCATTCGAATAAACAAGCTGTATTTCTTTGATAAAAACAATTAACTTTGCTAAACTATCATCGATTATGAATATTATCCGTTTATACTTTACGGTCTTTCTTCTGGGTTTATGGATTTCCGTTTTATCTCAATCAGGTGCGGTGGCTATAAGAATTGATAGTCTGGAAGGTGCCCTGAAGAATGCGGAAACGGCCCAACAGGCTAAGATAAGGATGCAAATTGTTGATCTGGCATCACATTTAGCGCCTAATATTGCATTTTCACATGCGGTACAATTACTTAAAATTGAAGATGAAACAGCCGGTTTAACAACAAAATTCAATGCCGCCGGTTATTTGGTTTCCTATTATGAAAACAAAGGAAATACTGACTCCGCATTCTATTATGTGCGTTTGGCTGATAAATTTTTACAGCAATCAATCAGTCAGCAGATAAAAGTTGATAATTTCACAATAAAAGAAATCGTTTCGAAAAATACTGAAAAAAGCGCTGGTAATTCCTCAGGAAACGGAAGTGCCTTCATTTTTATATTGATATCCGTCGTTTTCTTAATCGCATCAGTGGCAGCATTTTTTCTGTTGAAAAGACAGACCAAAAAATATCTCAAAGAAATCTCGGACCTGAAGACTGAAATAGAGAGTCTGAAAACTAAAATCCGCGATAGTGAATTACATACCGAAAGCGAAGTCAATAAAAGAATTGGCTCATTGAACGATCAGTTGGCGCAAAGTAAAGCGAAAGATCTTGAGTTAAAAATTGCGCTTAAAAAAGCGGAAGATGCCAACTATCTTAAAAACGCATTTCTGGGAATCATCAGCCACCAGATACGTACACCGTTAAATGGAATTATTGGTTTCTCCAGTCTTCTTGAAACGGAACTCTCTATGCTCGAAAATAAAACGCTTTACGAATATGCGGAAGGTATAGAACAAAGTGGCGACCGTTTGCTGAATTTACTCAATAATATCATCGACATCAGTAAACTGGAGGCCAATGATATTGATATAGAGTTTCACCCTTGTAATCTGGATGAGATCATAAATAACATTTTCGAACTTTACGTTTTCTCTGCCAACGAAAAGGGCCTGGCCTTTAAATCGAAACTGACCGATACACCTCAGGTAATTGCCGACAATGCAAAATTAATGCGTGTCATTCACATCATTATTGACAATGCAATTAAATATACCACTACAGGGTTTGTTAATATCACAACCAGTTTTGTTCCTGATACCAATGAGGTTCTTATTCGAGTAAAAGACACAGGTGTTGGGATTGAGGCATCTTATCAGCAGCATTTATTCGAAGCATTCAGACAGGAGAGCAGTGGATTCAGCCGCTCTTATCAGGGAGCAGGCCTTGGTTTACCCCTGGCAAAACGTCTGCTCGATCTGATGCATGGACGCATTGAGATAAACAGCATGCACAATGTTGGAACAACAGTGGACATATTTGTCCCTTGCGAAAAATCGGTTCTAAGCACACAGCATATTGAAAATGTGACTCAGGAGAATGTGACTCAGGATGGGAAACTCGATATTTTTATTGTGGAAGACGATCGCATGAACCGAATGGTACTTCAGAAAATACTTCAAAAGACCGGACAGGTTACCATGGCAGTAGATGGTGACGAAACGATGAAAATTATCAGCGAACGGTATAAAAAAGGACATTTGTTTCAGGTAATGCTTTTCGATATTAATCTACCTTCACCCTGGGATGGAATAAAGCTAATGCAAACGATAAGAGCCGATTACAAAGAATACCGTTATATTCCATTTATTGCCCAAACCGCATATGCAATGGCTGGTGACAGAGAGAAAATGCTTGAATCAGGCTTTGATGATTATCTGGCAAAACCGATCAACAAAAATGAATTGGTAACCATCATTAAAAATCAGTTGGAAAAGTTTAAAGGAATCAATGCCTGATTGCAAGTGTTTTTAAAATTTGTACCTTTGCGCCAAATTAAATATTCAAAGCAATTAAGTATATTACATTAAATATCAATTGATTAACAAAATAATTAATTAAATCATGTCAGAAAAAATTTCAACCAAAGTTGCACCTGGTGTTGCAACAGGCGATAGTTTACAAGAAATCTTTCGCATTGCAAAGGCCAATCAGTTTGCCTTACCAGCCGTTAATGTGACTGGAACAAACACCGTAAATGGAGTGATGGAAGCAGCCCGTGAGGTTGAATCACCTGTAATCATTCAGTTTTCAAATGGTGGTGCCGCATTTTATGCGGGCAAAGGATTATCAAACAGTGGCGAAAAAGCAGCAATCATTGGTGCTGTCTCAGGAGCCTTTCATGTGCATGCTGTTGCCGAATATTATGGTATTCCGGTAGTATTGCACACCGATCATGCTGCCAAGAAACTCCTCCCCTGGATTGACGGTCTGCTCGATGCCGGTGAAAAACATTTCAAACAATTTGGCAAACCCTTGTTCAGTTCCCATATGCTCGACTTATCGGAAGAGCCTCTGGAAGAGAACCTCGAGATATGCAAAACTTATCTTGAACGTATGTCGAAGATGGGCATGACACTTGAGATTGAATTGGGTATTACAGGTGGAGAAGAAGATGGTATTGATAATTCAGGTGTAGATAGTTCAAAACTTTACACGCAGCCTGAAGAAGTTGCCAAAGCATACAAGATACTCAGTTCAGTGAGTGACCGGTTTACAATTGCTGCAGCATTTGGTAATGTGCATGGTGTATATAAACCAGGCAACGTGAAGTTAGAACCTGTAATTTTGCACAATTCACAACAGTACATTCAGAAAAATTTCGGTACAGGTCCAAATCCTGTAAATTTTGTTTTTCATGGCGGTTCAGGTTCTGAACCTGAACAAATACGTGAGGCTCTGACCTATGGCGTTGTGAAGATGAACATTGATACTGATACGCAATGGGCATTCTGGGATGGAATCCGTCTTTTCGATAAAAAATACCATGCTTATCTGCAAGGTCAGATTGGCAACCCGGAAGGTGAAGACAGCCCAAACAAAAAGTATTATGACCCACGCAAATGGCTTCGTGAGGGTGAGCGTGGACTGATCGAACGATTGAAAATCGCTTTCAGTGATTTAAACTGTATCCAACGATATTAATAGTATAACAAAAAACGGGCTGCCTTGAAAAAAGCAGCCCGTTTTTTTTATGACAAATTATCTCGATAAGTCAGCGATCAGGTCTTTCGCATGGACACTTAACACTGGAATTGGCGAATGGTTTACCATCTGTTGTGCGAAGGTTCCAAGCCATAAATTTGATGGCATTCTTTCCTGCTCATCCATAATACTAATCAGATTCGCATTGATATTCACGGCATATTCGATCGTGGCATCGGTAATCTGATGTGTTTCAATGATTTTCTTCACATATTCAATTTGATTTTCATACAAATATAGTTCGACCTGCTGAACATAATCATCCACACGCTGCCGAACCTCTTCGATTGTGGTCGTATGCATCACAAGTATATGGATGGTAGCATTAAAGTACTTGGCAATCAATGAGGTAATTGGCACTTTCTGCCTGCTTTCAACTGTGCTGTCGATTGGCATGACAATATTTGAAATTGTCCGGTTTGCATCTACACCAGCGCGTATGGTGATAACAGGGCGTTCTGTGGCAGCCACGATGCGAAACGCATTACTTCCGATCCAGAATTCTTCAAAACCAGATGAACCGTGTGTCCCGACAATTATTAGAAATGCATCAAGTTCCTCAGCAGTATTTACAATCTCCTGATACACTTTCCCGGCTTTTACAAGAAATGATATCGAATTTTGACCAAGAGCATCCTTATATGTGTTTACAAGGTTATTAAAACGATTAATTACCTCTCCCACTATGTTTTCCTGATCAACATGGTATATTTCCTTTCCGTTTTCCGGACGATTAACCCAAATCATAACGATATCTGCTGATGCCTTTTCTGCGATAGTAATCGCATGTTCGAGTGCATTGATTGAGCATGCTGAGAAATCGATTCCTACTAAAATTGTTTTATTCATAAAATACGGTTGTTAATATTTCAAAGATAGTGAAAATTAAGGTAAGATTTTATCTTTTGTTATAAAAGATTGTGAGAAATAAGGTAGAATTTTTTTCAGATAACCTTCGGCTTCGACTCTGTTCCTGAAGTTTCCGGCACGAACACGATAATAGGGTGCCCCATAGGTAAGTTCAACTGGAATTTCAGGAAAATTCAAAGTAAAATTCTCGACTACCATTTTAGCACGGTCAACAGCATCGTTACCTGAATCCATGAATATTTGAATCTTAAACCCTTCAATCTCAGGATGTGCGGTTTTAAACTGGCTATGAATCATAACCAGCTTATCAACCCGGTTATCCTGTATAATTTTCAAACTTCCTTCCTTAGCCGTTTGTGCTTTGATCTGGTTAAAAATCAGAAGAAAGATAATAAATATGATATTTCTGCTTCGTAACATGTTAATCATTATGAACAGATTGGACACTCAATACGGGTACTTTTGCGTTGTTGATCAGTTGCTGTGCATAAGGTCCCAAAAACATATTACCATTTGAGGCGCCCTGCTCGGTCATTATTGCGATGAAATCGGCCTGTTGTGCTTCAGTATAATTCAATATTGAACTGGTAATATTTTCTGATTCCACTTCACTCACAATATAATTTATTCCCTCTTTTTCAAGTAAACCTGAAGCTTCAGAAGCATAAGTCTGCATCCTTTTCCGTATCACCTGAATTGGTGAACTGTTTACTAAAAGCAAGTGTATTTCGGCATTGAATGCTTTGGCAATGCGCGCTGCAAAAGGAAGTTTATGTTTTGTATCAGCAGAATTATCGATGGGTAGTACAATTTTCCGTATGGATCCATTGATTGTATAATCGCGACGGAGCGTAACTACCGGACAAGGTGCACTTGCAACAATTCTGTATGCATTACTTCCAATCCAATATTCTTCGAAACCACTCACCCCATGGGTTCCGGCAAACAACAGACTGGCATTGATTGAACGTGCCACTGAAGCGATTTCACTGTAAACTTTACCTTTTCGGAGAAACTGATTTATTTTACCATGATGCACCAAAGGTTCATATTGTCTGATAATATCATCAAAATGACTTTTGGTCTCAATACGTAATTCCTGATCAATATTGTAGAGATGTTCGGGGGTACTCGAATTGTCAACCCAAACCAAACTTAAGTCCGCCTCTATCTTGTTGGCAAACATTAACGCATATTCTAAAGAGTGAATTGCGTTCTTCGAGAAATCAAATGCTACCAAAAAGTGTTTCATAATATTTGTTGGATTGAATTAATAAATTAATTATCAAGCTTATACAACAATAAATGAGATGTGAAAATCATTCATCCAAGTTTGTTTCAATCCGCTGCTAATTTATGCAATTTTCGACAAAAAGCAAGAAGAGGCTTTTCTTAATTAAATTAAACCATAATTCGTATTTTTGCCCGACAAACTGAATACATGAACAAAAATCTTGACCCTCACAATTCTGAACTGACAAAGGTCGATAAAGAGATTGAGAAAGCCCTGCGTCCTGATGCTTTTGAGAGTTTTGCCGGACAGGAGAAAGTTGTTGAGAATCTCAGAATTTTCGTTAAAGCGGCCAGCCAGCGAGGTGAAGCGCTTGACCACGTTTTATTACATGGTCCTCCGGGATTAGGAAAAACCACACTTTCACACATCATTGCAAATGAATTGGGGGTGAATATTAAAATAACTTCTGGTCCGGTGCTTGATAAGCCTGGCGATTTGGCTGGATTATTGACCAATCTTGAAGAAAATGATGTGTTGTTTATTGACGAAATTCATCGGTTAAGTCCGGTAGTTGAGGAATATTTATATTCGGCCATGGAGGATTTTCGTATCGATATCATGATCGAAACCGGTCCCAATGCCCGGAGTGTGCAGATTGCACTGAACCCTTTCACCCTGATCGGAGCCACAACCCGCTCTGGATTGCTCACTTCACCACTACGATCCCGTTTCGGAATTAATTCGCGTCTGGCATATTATAATGCCGAAACTTTATCAGGAATTGTGAAACGCTCAGCCTCCATTTTAAAAGTTGCCATCAGCGAAGAGGCTGCTTTTGAAATTGCACGAAGAAGCCGTGGCACACCGCGTATCGCAAACCTCTTGCTACGTCGTGTCCGCGATTTTGCCCAGATTAAAGGCAACGGAAACATTGATATCGAAATTTCAAAATATGCGCTTTCAGCGCTCAATGTTGATAAATACGGTTTGGATGAAATGGACAATAAAATTTTACTGACCATTATCGATAAGTTCAAAGGCGGACCGGTTGGTATCAGTACCATTGCGACAGCTGTGGGCGAAGAAGCGGGGACAATTGAAGAAGTGTATGAACCATTTTTAATTATGGAAGGTTATCTGATGCGCACACCACGTGGCAGAGAAGCAACCGATATTGCCTACAAACACCTCAATAAAACAAAAACACCTCAACAAGGAACATTATTTACTGATTAATCGCGGCTAACATGAAATTAGCTGGTTTTTTTGAAAATAATTCAGAACTAATTGTAAATAAAGCACTTGAACTTGGCTTTTCGGCCTGTGGCATTAGTGAAGCGAACCATTTATCAGGTGATGCTGCTTTCATGGAAGAATGGTTATCTAATGGTTATCAGGGTGATATGTCCTATCTGGATAGGAATAAAGAAAAACGATATAATCCACAATTATTAGTCGAAAATGCCTGGTCGGTTGTAAGTGTATTATATAATTATTTTCCGGAAGAACAAATGCAAACGGAAAATAATTATAAAATATCAAAATATGCATACGGAACTGACTACCATATTGTTATAAAAGAGAAATTACAGGAACTTTTTCGGTTCACAAAAGATCTCTTTCCTGACCTTACCGGACGTGTATTTACTGATTCGGCTCCTGTACTAGACCGGGCATGGGCGCAAAAAAGCGGACTTGGTTTTATTGGTAAAAACACCTGTTTGATACATCCACGTAAAGGCTCATTTCATTTTATCGGTCATTTGATTATTTCCATTCCGCTATCTATTAATAGCATTCCGGTAACCGATTATTGCGGAACCTGCCGCCGGTGTCTTGATGCCTGCCCGACCGGCGCGCTTGTGGCACCGCATAAACTTGATGCCCGCAAGTGTATTTCTTACCTCACTATCGAAAATAAAGAAGCATTCTCACAGCATTTTGAATTCAATGATTGGATTTTTGGTTGTGATATTTGTCAGGATGTTTGTCCGTGGAACAGGTTTTCCGAACCACATTCTGAACCCCGGTTTCGTCTTTCTGACGAGATTAAAAACATGCGTAAAACCGACTGGGAATCCATTACGGAAGAATCATTCAATCGTATCTTCAAAAATTCGGCATTGAAACGAACTAAATACAGTGGTTTAAAAAGAAATATTGAAGCTGCCGGTAAAAGTCCGGTAAAGGCTGATGAAAAAACAAGCATTTAATCGCTCAAAGCCTTTATTTGATAATATAAACTCAGCTGAAGCACATCATTAAATTCGCCATACTGACTGCTATAACGCTGAACATTTCCTTCAACTTCATTTTTACGAATTGAATTAATTGAATTTGAAGTTCTAATTCCAACTTCCAATGCCGGTGTAATTTTATATTTTACACCAAAAACCGAATTAAAACACACTTTTTTCCAGTCATCGTACGTGCTTTCGAAATAGTCTTTTTCTTCATAGCTGCTCAACAGAAAACTGGTTGAAATGCCGGCTTCAAAAGAAAACCTTTTGTTTTTATAAAGATAAAGCAGAGGCAGATCAATATAATTGAGCCGAAGCAGATATTGCTGGAAATCATCCTGGTAGGTTGTGTCATTGTACCTTGATCCTTTCTGGATAAAGTGCAGTTCCATTTGCAGTGCTGACTTTTCATTCAGATCCATACTGACGAAAAAACCACCAGCCAGACCTGCTTTGTTGAAACCCGCATACGTATCACCCGCAACCTGAGAAGATACAAAAGCCAGCATAACTCCACCATTAAACTGCTGTGTGTAAGCCGTCAGTGAAATAAAAAATAAAAAAATGAGTGGTAGAAGTTTTTTCATTCCGGTTTGTAAGTTTAATAAAAGACAAATATAATGAATGAATTCACATTTCGCCTTAATCATGGTTTTGAGACACAATTAATCTAAATCGGACAAATCAATATCTGCTGAACTTTTATGATAAGATTAAACCTAATTTTGTAATGAATATTTTAGTCAATTCAATAATTATGGAACACACAAATTATCGTATTTTACTGGTTGATGACGAAACCGATGTGCTAGAATTCCTTAGCTACAATCTTAAGAAAGAAGGATTTACAGTATTTTCAGCCTCCAACGGAAATGATGCACTGAAGAAAGCGATTTCCGAAATCCCCCATCTTATTGTGCTCGATGTGATGATGCCAGGCATGGATGGCATTGCAACCTGTGAAGCAATACGGCAGGAACCATCTCTTAAAAATACCCTCATCATTTTTTTAACTGCCCGTGGCGAAGATTATTCGCAGATTGCAGGCTTTGATGCTGGTGCTGATGATTATGTGACGAAACCAATCAAACCAAAACTTTTGATCAGCCGTGTGAATGCCTTACTCAGACGACACCATGAAACTTCTAATACTATTGAAGAACAATCACTTACTGATCTTGTCATTGACTCAGAAAAATTCCTGATCATAACAAAAGGTGTTGAAATGATTCTGCCTAAAAAGGAATTTGAGCTTATTCGTTTACTAGCTTCCAAACCAAATAAGGTATTTACGAGAGAAGAGATTCTGTCAAAAGTATGGGGCGAAGATGTGGTCGTCGGCGATCGTACCATCGATGTCCATATCAGAAAGATACGTGAGAAAGTGGGTATCGAGAATATCAGAACAGTAAAAGGTGTAGGTTACAAATTTGAAGCTTAGAAAATGGCAAAGCTTTTTCACGAAACCCGGTCCATCGCGCTAATTACCTCAGCCGGTAATACAGTCATTCTGACTATGCTTCTGGTATTAATGAAGTTTTTTATTGTTCCTGTTGAATTTTGGGTAATTCTCGTAATTGACCTGTTTGTTTTTCTTTCCGGCTTTTTTTTCTTCAAATACGCGGTGGATGAATTCATTTATAAAAAGATTAAACTCATTTACAAAACAATTCACTCATTCAGATCCACAAAATCAAATGATACCGCTTCATCAGGCAAGAAGGAATCACTAGACTCAGTCAATCAGGCTGTTATTGATTGGGGTGCACGTCAGAAGATGGAAATTGATGAACTAAAAAAACTGGCAGCATATCGGCGTGAGTTTCTTGGTAATATATCACACGAATTAAAATCTCCTATTTTTAATATCCAGGGCTATGTGCTCACCTTACTCGATGGTGGTCTGGAAGATGTAACCATCAACCGTAATTATCTGATGCGCACCGAACAAAGTGTGAACCGGATGATAGCGATTGTTAAGGATCTCGAGGAGATTTCGAAACTCGAATCAGGTGAGCTAAAATTAAATCTGCAACGTGTTGATTTAGGAGAACTTGCAAGGGATGTTGTGGATTTTTTAGAAATGAAAGCACGCAATGTCAATGTATCGATCAGCATTGAGAATAAAACTGATAGCGGACAAGTGATGGTGAAAGCAGACAAAGAGAGAATTCGTCAGGTAATGATCAATCTTATTGAAAACGCTGTTAAATATGCTGACAAAGAGGAAAACAAGGTTATTGTGAAGTTTTTTGATATGGACGAAAATTATTTAATCGAGATAAAAGACAATGGACCAGGTATTGCCGAAGAAAATTTATCACGGATATTTGAGCGGTTTTACCGTACTGACAAAGGGCGTTCGCGTGACAAGGGTGGAACCGGATTAGGCCTGGCCATCGTAAAACATATTATTGAAGCCCATGATCAGACAATTTCTGTCAGAAGCAAAGTACAGCAAGGGACAACTTTCTCCTTTACACTGGCAAAGAAATAATCTATTTCTGGCGTTCGATCGTAAATTCAACCAATTGCTTTAATGCTGTAAGCGATTCTGATTCAGGCAGATCTGCAAGTAAGTCATTCGCTTTTGCAATATATTCCTCCATCCTATTTTCAGCATATTCAATGCCACCCGACTGATTCACTTTTTCGATCACGAGAGCCACTTTCTGTGGGTTTGCAGCGTGGTTTTTTACAATATTAATCAGGTATCGTTTTTCTGAAGAAGTGCAATTATTAAGTGTATAAATTAAAGGAAGTGTCATTTTGCGTTCCTTGATATCGATGCCTGTTGGTTTTCCGGTTTTACGGGTATTTTGGTAATCGAAAATATCATCTTTAATCTGAAAAGCAATGCCAACATTAGTGCCAAAATTGCGCATCCGGTCAATCATATCCAATGACGCGCCGGTGGAAGCTGCACCCACAGCGCAACAGGAAGCTATCAACGAAGCCGTTTTCTTACGTATGATGTCAAAATAAATTGATTCTTCAATATCGAGTCTTCTTGCTTTTTCAATTTGCAGCAATTCACCTTCACTCATTTCCTGCACAGCATTCGAAACGATCCTGAGTAACTCGAAATCATTGTTATTTAAAGCAAGCAACATGCCTCTTGATAACAAATAATCACCTACCAAAACCGCTATCTTATTTTTCCATAAAGCATTGATCGAAAAAAAACCTCTTCTTTCGTTAGAATCGTCCACCACATCATCATGCACCAGCGTGGCACTATGTAAAAGTTCAATCAAAGTTGCGGCACGCAGGGAAGAATCATTTATTTCACCTGAAATTTTGGCTGCAAGTAATACGAACATCGGGCGCATCTGTTTACCCTTTGTCTTGACAATGTATTGTGTAACCTTGTCTAACAATGGAACCGACGAACGCATCGCTGCCTTGAAAACCAAATCAAACTGATCAAGTTCCTTTTCGATGGGCTTTTTAATCGCTTGTAATCCTGCCATATTCTCCTCTTTGACTGTCGTCCGTTTACTGTTTGGATGAAAGTACAAATATACGTTTTCCGATGTATCAATTTTCATTTAGGGATGAAACAGCATATTCGTTATAAAAATCAGGGTCGAATTGTTACTTTTGTAAAAAATTCGCCATCATGCCTGTTTTCCTTTTTGATAATTTGGTTTTCGGACCTATTCACAGCCGCAGATTGGGCAAGTCATTGGGTGTAAATCTGTTACCTATACACGCCAAAGAATGTAGTTTCAATTGCATTTATTGCGAATGTGGCTGGACCAAAGGACGTAATGCCCTGAAAATGAATTTACCAACACGTGAGGATGTGTATGTGACTTTGGAAAAACGATTAAAGGAACTTATCGGAACCGATTCGGAACCTGACAGCATCACTTTTGCCGGAAACGGTGAACCTACTATGCATCCTCAGTTTGCCGAAATTATCGGTGATGTGATAAAATTGCGTGACAGTTTGATCCCTTCGGCTAAAATCAGTGTATTATCCAACGGAAGTATGTTGCACAAACATCAGGTGATTGAAGCGCTGATGCTTGTTGATAATAATATTCAGAAACTCGATGGTGGTAATGAAGCCATCGTGAAAATGATAAATATGCCACTGAAAGCCTTCAAACTGAAAGAATACGTGGAACAGCTAAAACGAATCAGG